>JADFVP010000004.1 GCA_015222595.1 Pseudomonadota bacterium | reverse complement strand
GGACGCGCTCGTCAAGGTCATAAAGAAAGAGGTCGGGATGAAGCGCCTCCGGCTGATTCATTTAAACGACTCGAAGACCGCGTTCAACTCAAGGGTAGACCGTCATGCCAACCTTGGCGAAGGGCACATAGGCACCGAAGGGCTCGAAGAGTTCTTCTCTCGCGCGTCGATAAGGAAACTGCCCGTTATACTGGAGACTCCGCAGAAGTTACCGGGAGACGAAGAGAAGAATCTGAAGGCCGCAAGGCGTTTGCTGGATCTATAACCGGTACGAAAGCTGTGGGCAAGGGAGATATGGCTTGAATTACTCACCCTTTGCGGTTACGATATTTACTTCTACTTGGACAACTATGAAAGGGGCAAAGGGATGTACGATCTTGTGATAGTGGGCGGCGGGCCGGGTGGACTCTGCGCCGGTATATATGCAACGAGACTAAGGCTAAAGACCCTTCTGGTCGAACGGGAGTTGATCGGCGGACAGATTGCGCTTACCGACGTCATCGAGAACTATCCCGGTTTTCCATCCATCTCCGGCATGGCCCTTATGGAGAAGTTCGAGGAGCATGCCAGGAGTTTCGGGCTTGAAATCAAGATGACAGGTGTTGAGAGCATCACCACCGACGGGGCAGAGAAGGTCTTGCAGACCACGGACGGCGAGATAAGGACAAAGGCCGTTATACTCGCAACAGGAGCGAAGCCGTCTCGGCTCGGAGTTCCGAACGAAGTGGACTTTACCGGCAAGGGGGTATCGTACTGCGCCACATGCGACGGGCCGTTCTTTAGAAACCTGACAGTAATGGTTGTCGGCGGCGGAGATACCGCATTGAAGGAAGCCAACTACCTTGCGAAGATAGCCTCCAAGGTCTACCTAGTGCACAGAAGAGACCAGTTCAGAGGCGAGAAGATCCAGCAGGAGAGGGTCGAAGAGGCCGAGAACATAGAGGTGCTGAGGAGCCATATCCTGAAAGAGGTTACAGGAGACAAGGTTGTCGAGGGTGTGGTTGTAGAGGACTTGAAGACGGGCGAGAGCCGCGACATAGCGCTCGAGGGAGTCTTTATCTTTGTCGGTATTATCCCGACTACCGGGTTCGTTGACGTTGACAAGGACGACGCCGGCTTTATTATCTCTAACTCCAAGATGGAGACCTCCGAGCCGGGTATCTTCGTTGCAGGCGACTGCCGCGACACCCCGCTTCTTCAGGTCGCTACAGCTGTTGGCGACGGCGCAATCTCGGCCTATACCGCAGAGGCGTATATAGAGTCATTGGAAGACAAGACCCCTAGAACGGACAAGAGCGCTACTAAGACCGAGCCTGTTGGTTAAGAGTAGGGTCTTTGAATTATTTAGGTCGGAGTCTGTAGTATGTCTGAGCAGAATAGAAGGTGTCTGCGTAGACGTAGAGTCTTTGGGTTAAAGAGGCCGGAGTAGATAGGATGTCTGAGCAGAACAGAAGATGCCTGCTTAGATTTAGAGTGCTTAAGTTATAGAGGTTGGTGTAACAGATATGTCTGAGCAGAACATTAAATGTCCGCACTGCGAGAATGAGTTCTCGCTTGATGAAACGCTTTCGAGCCGTATAGAGGCCGGCGTTAAGGCGGAGAAGGAGCGCGCGCGAGCCGAGTACAATGACGCGCTCAGGAAGAAGGAGAGCGAGTACGGTGCGCGTGAGGCCGAGCTTAAGCGGCAGAGCGAAGAGAGACTTGAGGCCGACAGGGCGCGCATGAAGGCCGAGGCCGAGGAGAGGGCGAAGGAGAGGTCGTTTGTAGAGATTCGCGCTCTTAAAGAAGAGAAGGACGAGCAGGCCAGGAGCATAGCCGAGCTGCGGAGCGCCGAGCTGGAGAACAGGCGCAAGACGCGCGAGCTCGAAGAGAAGGGTAAGAATCAAGAAATCGAAATGGAACGCAAGCTCGATGTCGAGAGAAACAGGATAAAGGCCGAGGCGGCTGATCTTTTTTCCGAAGAGCACAGGCTTAAGGACGCGGAGAAAGATAAGAAGCTCAGCGACATGAGCCGCCAGGTAGAGGAGATGAACCGCAAGCTTCAGCAGGGCTCGATGCAGACGCAGGGCGAGGTGCTAGAACTCGAGCTCGAAGAGCAGCTAGGGGCCCGCTTCAGGAGCGACACCATAGAGCCTGTGCCAAAGGGCATAAGGGGCGCAGATATTCTCCAGAGGGTGAGCGACGACATGGGGCGCGCTTCTGGTACAATAGTTTGGGAGCTTAAGCGGGCAAAGAACTGGAGTGAGGGCTGGATAGGAAAGCTGAAGGACGACCAGCGTGCCGTCAAGGCCGAGGTAGCCGTGCTGGTTACAGCCGTGCTGCCGGACGACATCACGGGCTTCGCGTTCAGAGACGGTGTCTGGGTCACTTCCATTGGGCTGGCCGTTCAACTTGCCTCGGCGCTTCGCACCGGCCTTATACAGACGGCACACGCGCGCAGTTCGGCCGACGGCAAGGGCGAGCGCATGGAGGTGGTCTACAACTACCTGACGGGCCCCGAGTTCACGCATAAGATAGAGGCCATAGTAGAGGCATTTCGTGGTATGAAGGACGATCTTGAGAAAGAGAAGCGCGCATTCGCAAAGATATGGTCGAGCAGAGAGAAGCAGATAGATAGGGTGATTATAAATACGACAACGCTCTACGGAGATATTCAAGGCATAACCGGCGGTACGCTGCCGGAGATAAAGTCTTTAGAACTAGATAGCGGTGAGGACGAACTCTTCTAGCACGACCGCTATATTGTCATCTATTTTGTCAGATTTTTTTTGAAAGGAAGTACGAATTGACTTCTTCAATATCTTGGATAATACCGGTATTTATTCTCTGCGCAATTGTGGTTGCCGCTATCATCTATAAAAGAGGCGGCGGCAGCGCGAAGAAGCAGTGCGGTTACTGTAGGTCGTGGGTCAAGTTCAGCGCAGCGCACTGCCCAAAGTGCGGCTACGAGTTCATAATGGGCTAGTCCTTGTTCCGGGCCCCTTTCTGGAACCCGGCATCTGCCCCGGTAGCTTTTTTGGACCGCTACCGGTAGAACCCTCCCGGACTCGCAGTTACCCGACTATCTGGCCAGCAGTTGTATGCCTACGAGCAGCCCGCCTATCATTGCGGTCGTCGTTATCTGTAGTATCGTATTGATCATGTTGTGCTGCATATTCATCTCTTTTACCCCCACTTTACTTCTTATTATTCATTACTAAGTCTTTATTATGACTGCATAATAACACCTGCTCAATTAAGGGGCGATTAGATTTTTCGCTCTATTGTTGATTAAAAGGTCTTTAATATTAGGCTGTTAAGGGTGCGCGGGCGGCCTTGTTCAGAGGCGTTCTTATCCGGGACTATCTCTGTTTTGTTGGATGTCAGGGGGCGAAGGGAGTACCTACAGCTCTATCTCCATCGTGTCGTAGGCGAGTTCTATTCCCCTAGGCAGTGCGCTGTTCTCTGTAGCGTATTCGAGATTATGGCCGAGATGGGTCAGTACGGTCCGTTCGGGGGCGAGGATAGCAGAGGCCTCTACTGCCTCTTTAACCGTCATGTGTGTTGGGTGCGGTGCGTGCCTTAGGGCGCCGAGTATGAGAAGTTTCAGCCCCTGAAGTTTTTCTATAGACTCTTCAGGTAGACCGGAGCAGTCTGTCAGGTAGGCAGCGTCTCCTATGCGGTAGCCGTAGATGGTGGCTTTGCCGTGAAAGATTTCTATCGGGATTACCTCAACGCCTGCCGCTCTAAAGGGCGCGTCCACTATGGTGGTTGTAAGGTTCGGGGTCCAACTCTGGTTGTAGCCCTCGGAGAAGATGTAGCTGAAGCTGGAACGTATCTGGGTTATGGTGCGCTCCGAGCCGAAGCATTCTATTGCACCGTCCTGGCGCATGTTGAAGGCGCGCAGATCGTCTATGCCGTGAATGTGGTCGGCGTGCGGATGGGTGTAGAGCACCGCATCTACTCTGCTGAGTCCAGCTCTTAGGGCTTGGGTTCTTAAGTCGGTAGAGGTGTCGATGAGCAGGTTCTGCTTGTTATTTGAGCCTTCCGGCCCATTGGTCTCGATAAGAACCGAGGCGCGGGTACGGCTGTTCTTTGGCTCTGTAGAGAGGCAGGTAGCGCACTGGCAGCCTATTATAGGAACGCCAGTTGAGGTGCCGCAGCCGAGTATGGTTAGCTTCATATGCAACGCCGGTAGTTTTTGAATTTGCTCTAAGGCAACGCCGGAGCAGAAGTGGGATAGCTGGCAACCGGCTTTGTAGCTGTTGCGCAGCACTGCGCATTACCGTATTGGCGCCCATTCAAAGCAGTTGGCATACAGGGGCTGCTATACGGTACTTCATTGAAGAGTTTTTTTACGAAGCGGAGTTTTCCGCCTACTCTTCGTAATCTCCGACTACGGTCAGCTCATCCATAACGCTGCCGTCGTGAGGAGCGTCGTCTATGTAGTCGGACAAATCCGTGCCGGCAAAGTGCTCGAAGTGCATTCCGTCTATAAAGAGCGGATTGTCTGTAGCATCGTATACCTTGCCGTTGTAAGCGAAGTATATCGGCGTGCCTGGCTTTGAGCCGTCAAATTTTTTGAGTTCGTCTTCGTTGAATTTCTTCATATCATACAATATAGAACGGTGTTGGAATAAATGTCAATGCAAATACCAGTAGAGCGGCTGCGGTGGTTCTCTTGCGTCCCGGGTCCATCGGTATGTGCTGGTCTTCTATCGGAGGGTGTCGAAGCCCGATTATGGAGATGAGCACCGCCCAGAGTATCCAGCCGGGCCATTGCCAGAGCCCGAGTGCGATAAGGAGACCGACCATGGCTATAGAGAAGCGTCTGTGCTCTCGACCGATTATGGCGTAGACTATGTGCCCTCCGTCGAGCTGGCCTAACGGCAACAGGTTCATAGCCGTTATGAAGAAGCCGATCCAGCCTGCAAAGGCGACGGGGTGGAGCACCACGTCTGAGCCCTCCGGCATGGGGCCGAGCATAAGGTACGAAAGGGCCTTGAAGATGAGCGAGGAGCCGAGCCCTATGGAGCCCTCGGAGTAAGGAATGGGCACTATGGTGGAGTATTTGAGCCCGATTGCCGTGACTAATATAGCTATTACAAAGCCCGCGAGCGGCCCTGAGGCGCCAATATCCACAAGCTCGTTCTTTGCGCTTATCGGAGACTTTATCCGTATTACCGCCCCGAAGGTGCCGATCATCGGAGGAATGGGAGGGGCGGGTATGAACATAGGCAGCGTTGTTATCACCCCGTGACGTCTTGAGGCCAGGTAGTGGCCCAGTTCATGGGTGCCGAGTATAAGGAGCAGCGAGAGCGAGAAGGGTGCGCCGTGGAGTATCTTGCCGGGGTGTGCGAAGATGTCTATGCCCTCAAAGAGCGCTCCTGAGGCCATTGTGGTGATAACGGTCAGCACGAAGAGTATGGTCGGAACCACCACACTGGGGCGGCCTACATACCTGTTGTATAAGATGTCGGAGTTCTCTTCGTCCATAGTTCCTTATAGGCGTTGGTGAAGCCGGGAGTGGTGGAGCTGGATGTTAATGATGCCAGAATATTTTCTTAATATTTTCAACCGGTTAAGGCAACAGCTCGGCTTATGCTTTGATTTTAGCCTCCATTCACAGTATAATAATCAATTGTAAAATACAAGAGTATTAGCTCAGGACAGCTTAATAGATAAAGACTTTTCAGAGGAGACTTTCAGGTATGACCAAAGCGGTAGCGTTACTTTCCGGCGGGCTCGACTCCACACTTGCCGTAAAGTTGATGATAGATCAGGGGATAGAGGTTCACGCGTTGAACTTTACGTCGGCTTTCTGCACCTGTGACTCGGGAGCGAGAAAAGAGAGCGGTTGCAAGAGCGAGTCGCGCCGTGTGGCCGAGGAGTTCGGCATACCGATAAAGGTGCTCTTTAAGGGCGACGACTATGTAGATGTTATAAGGGAGCCGAAGCACGGCTACGGCAAGGGGATAAACCCGTGCGTAGACTGCCGCGTCTATATTTTTGTGCGGGCCAAGGAGTATATGGAAGAGATTGGCGCCTCTTTTATTGTTACCGGCGAGGTGCTCGGCCAGAGACCTATGAGCCAGCGCCGCGAGACAATGGGAATAATCGAGCGCGAGAGCGGCCTTGAGGGGCTTATCGTCCGCCCCCTGTGTGCGCTCCAGATGGAGCCTACTATCCCTGAAAAGACAGGGCTTATAGATAGAGAGAAGATGCTGACTATTGCCGGCAGGGGACGTCGGCAGCAGATGGATCTTGCAGACGATCTTGATATAAACGACTACCCGTGTCCGTCGGGCGGCTGCCTGCTGACCGACAAGATTTTTTCAAAGAAGGTACGCGACCTGCTCGACCACAACGAAGAGGTCGACAAGAAAGACCTTATGATGCTCCGTATCGGAAGGCACTTCAGGCACAACGGAAGCAAGGTTATTGTAGGCAGGGACGAGGCCGAGAACGAGCGGCTTCTGAAGATCGCTTCGTCAAGCCACCTTGTGGTAGAGCCCGTAGACTTTCCCGGCCCCGTTGCAGTCGTTACCGAGGGCACGGGGAATGGCGCGCGCGAGTTTGCCGGAGGTCTTGTGGTCAGGTACTCGGCCAAGGCGGGCGAGAGCGGCAGGTTAAAGGCTACGCTAGAGGGCGAGAGCGTTGAGTTCGAGGCCGATGGAATTGCAGAAGAGGGTCTTGTAGAGGAGGCGAATCTTTGCTAAAGGCTGGAACTTCTAAGAGCGTTAACAGTACAGGCGCCGGTGGCCTCAAGATCGTTGAGACTGCAGAGCCGGACGGTCTTTTCTCCGAAGAGGTGCGCGCAAGCGCTCTAAAGAAGTACGACGAACTGGTGCGGATACTTACAGAGATGGACTCCGTGCTTGTGGCCTTTTCGGGAGGCGTTGACTCGACCTTTCTCGTTTATGTTGTGGTAGATACTTTGGGAGAACGCGCTGCTGCAATGACCGCTACGTCGCCGACGTACCCGGAGCGCGAGTTTAAAGAGGCCTGCTTGTATGCAGCCCAGTTTGGCGTAAAGCACCTTGTGGTAGAGTCCAACGAGCTGGAGATAGAGAACTTTGCGGCCAACTCTGAAAAACGCTGCTACTTCTGCAAGAGCGAACTGTTCGGTATAGCGCGTACCCATGCTGAAGAGCTGGGGTTAGAATTTGTTGCCGACGGTGCCAACACCGACGACTTGCTCGACTACAGGCCCGGAAGCGTTGCGGCCAAAGAGCGCGGCGTCAGAAGCCCGCTTCAGGAGGCCGGGCTCTCAAAAGACGAGATCCGATTCCTTAGCCGTTCGCTCTCGCTGCCCACATGGAACAAACCGGCCTTCGCCTGTCTCTCATCGCGCTTTCCTTACGGAACTGAGATCACCGAGGAAAGGCTCGAAATGGTAGCCGCCGGTGAGGAGCTGCTTCGCTCGCTAGGCTTTACTCAGTTCAGGGTGCGGTACCACGACACGATTGTACGTATAGAGGTCGCCCCTCTAGACATTACCCGGCTTGCCTCGGACACTGTTCGCCAGAGCATAGTGGAGGGGATGAAGAGCGCGGGCTTTACATACGTTACGCTAGACCTGCAAGGCTACAGAACGGGAAGTATGAACGAGGTGATTGAAACGGACTGAGGCGGAGAGACGGACTGAGATGTAAAATTTTTTGCGAACTTGTTGTTACCCTGTCGAGATCCGTTTGGCAGGGATTTTTTTATTTCAATAGACGCATTGGAAGCGTGAGAAGAAAAATGGGCAGGGTAGGGGCACAAGAGTACCGGCACAGAGGTACGGCTAAAAAGTCCCTGAGGCCCCGTCCTCTTTCTCATTCTTCGCCTCTTCGAACCAGTCCTGTATATGGTGCTTTTTTAAGGCGTGGAAGAAGTCGTTCTCAGTATCTATTATCTCCCAGACCGGAATCGGCGTATTCGACTCGAAGCCCTTGAAGATGATACCTCCGCACCTGTAGAAACCTTCTATGTTCTCCTTGCCCTTGCGCGACTCTATGCCGAACCAGAGTTCGAGCGGGTCGACCGGCAGAAAGAAGTTACCGCGCACTGGCGGGGCGAGGTCCTTTACCGCCACCACCTTCTTGAAGAATCTTTTTGCTCCCCGGTTATCTTTCATATAGGCCTCAAGGGCCTCTTCACTCAGCGCCTGCCCCTTGTTGTAGAGGTCGGTGCCGGAGCTTATGAGTCTGAGCGAAGAGTACGGCTCTCCTGCGACAAGGCTCTTTAGGTCGTTCAGGAATTCGTCGGAGACGATCTTTGCCAACGCCTCTGCATTGGCCAGTTTTCTGCTCGCCACCATCTTCTCGAAGGCCTTTTCAAGTTCCGGCGGCATCTTGATAGAGTAGGTGCGGTCTATATAGATGTCGAACGGGTACTGGAGCGACGGGTTCTTTTTCTTCAGCTTCTCTGCGCGCAGCAGTACTTCGAGCTTGGCCCATACGAACGAGTTTCTATAAGTGCCGCGCGCGGCTTCGTTTATCTTCTCTCCTATCGCCACTTGAACAGGCGCGGTAAAGTCGTCCATGGCAGGCAGCACTGTGGTCTCGGCCTTAGAGCCGTACGAGATGTAGAGCCCGGCCTCCAGTTCGCTCTTGATGGCGACTTCGAGGTCGCGGCGGTAGGTATCTTCGAGCCGGTGCTCCTCTTCTCCGAGGGCTATGAGATCAACCTCGGCGCCCTTTTCATCCTTGGCCATCTTCTCGGCGACCTCTTTGCGCTCTGTCTTTAGCTCCTCTTTTCTCTTTTTGTATTTTGCATGTATATCGTCGAGCATCTCTTCGCTTTTGGTCGGCGGCAGCTTGGTTGCAAGCTGCTGCCGGTAGTGGCGAATTACCTGCTGAATGTCCTTTGCCAGCGCCACGAGATATGTGAGGCTTCCGGTGAAGATAGCTGCGTCTCCGGGCATGTTGGTAAGTTTTATGCCGCGATCATCTTCAGAGAGGCCCGACCCTCCGCTGTAACGGCTCGCGGCCTTGAGTATCGGAAGGTAGAAGTGCTCCTTCATGTAGTCTGCCATCGCGATCTCTTTTATCTTGAGGGTCTTGCGCGAAAAATCTTTCATGTCCACGAAGAGCTGACCCTCTTGCTCAAGCTCCAGTACCTTGAGTATCGGGCGCGAATCGGTTGCAAAGCGGTAGAGGCTGCCTCGGTTGTACTCCTCTTTGAGCGTGCTTGTAGAGAACTCTCCGCGCCTGTCGGCGAGGTAGCCGCGCATCAGCCCGCGGAAACGCTCTATATGCTCGTCCAGCTTGAAAGTGTAGTACCCCTCAACGAGATCGTTCAGCGAAGTGATGGTCTCTTTTTTAGAGCCCTTAAGGAAACCTCCGAGCATCGATTTTTTGAATGACTGAAGGTAGGTGCTGAACGTCTCTATGATCTCTCCGCGTTGCGAACCGCGTGCAACTCTCTTGTGCGCTTTGTCGAGCGAGTCGGCCAGCTCTGCCATCGCCTTCGGGTCTTCTATCAATCGTGCAATACGCTTGTCGTCGTCATAGATACTGTGGAGAGTGGTCTGCGGTTCGGTTCCCGGGGTATCGAACTCCATCATATAGTCGAGCGCAGCACAGCGGAAGTTTGCCACCTCTTTATGCATTCTGAGGGTGTCGGTTGCCTGCTTGTCAGAGCGGATACGCTTTATCGTGCTCTCTATGAGTGAAGAGAGGTCTTTGGTCGACTCGCTTATCTCCGTTGCGAATGCCGAGATTATCTCTGCCGACGAGCTGTTTATTCCGTACGGGTTGAAGGCCACCGAGAGCATGTTGGACGCAATGGATAGAAAGGCTTTAGGTACCGGTGTGGTCTGTAAGAGCACTTCCGTAAGGGGGTTGTAAGAGGGTGCGCAGATATCGCTCATGCGCCGCGAGAGTTTTGCGAGCGTGTGGCGCACGCATGCAAAGAGTGTAAAGCCGACTACAATATCGAGCTTGTCGTATCCGAAGCCCGTAATGCGCACCTCTTTTAACTGTTCTTTCTTCTTTCTTATTGTCCTTACCGCAGCCAGCAGGAGGAGATCAACGGTCTTCTCTTCCCCGCCTTGCTGTGCTTCGTCCCGTATCGTCTTCTCGAAGATGTCGTCGAGCCACTTTATGAGAGCCGTGCCCGGCCCTTCGGGGCTTAGCCACTGAACGAGTATTCCGGCATCAATAAAGGGTGTGGAGTTTAGTATCTCGGTGGCCAGGGCTTTGGTCGAGGAGCCTTCTATGAAGATGTCGGTTCTGTAGGTTCTGTCTTTCAGGTGGGCGGCGCTCTTTAGCTGGGTGCTGTTCATCTTTGCGGCTGCTTTGGCGTCGTACCGCTTTGTAAGAAGCGAGATCAGGCCCTCTATCGATTGATCTATAAGAGTTTCGTCCTCGGCACCCATGTGGTACGGAACTTTAAGTTCGGCGATGGACTCGCCGTGCTTAAAGCGCAGGCCTTTGGGCTGAATCATCCAGAGTCTGCCGTTGATTATATCGTTACGTTCTTTGAGCAGAGTATTGAAGTGCGCAATCCTCATGCTGCTGTATGTATCGGTCATGGGGTATCCGTTATTGGTTTCAGTTACCAGCCGGGGCTACCAGTATAGCTTATAATACATAAGGGGCGTAAATCAAGGAGGATACGGGTGTTATCTCTTTATCTGTTACGGTACGCAGAGGCAGGCCGGTTGTAATAAAGACCTGAGTATGCTATATAAACGCAGAGAGACGTTGTTGCTGTTTTCTACCCAGCTTATCTCTTGTGTCGGCGACCTTATTGGTTTAAGAGAGTTTGAAACTAACTTAACGGGTAATATGGCTACGATAAAGGAACAACTGAATACGCTCTTCGCGAAGATTACGGCAGGAACCGTTACCCGGGAAGAGGGTGGCATGCTTCTTGGCGACCTTGTTGGCAAGGAAGAGGCCGAAACGCTCAAAGAGCTTGCGTACATGGTAGAGAACCCGCCAGAGAGCGTTAACCGCAAGACGGTATTCCACACCATTGTACTTGCCAGAAATAAGGCGTATGTGCCTCTTATAGCGAAGACCCTCGATAGTCAGGATGAAGAGCTGGCCATTGTTGCGGCCGAGGAGCTTTCGCGACTCCATACGGCAGAGGCCGTGCAAGCGCTCGGCGAGCACCTGAGAGCAGAGACCTGCAGTACGAGAAAGGCCTCTGCTGCGGCGTTAGCGCGCGGGTGCGGGTCCAATGGAGTGCAGCTTCTGCGCGAGCACCTTTTAGAGTCTACGCAGGCGCTCTATTGCGATACCTCCGCTGCAGCGTTGCTTCAGGCTGGTCGCGCCGGGATAGAGGCCCTTATAGAGGTTCTGGTGTGCGGAAAAGAGGCGCCGGTAAACTCTGCCGTCGAGGCGCTTGTTAAGGCTCCGGGCACGGTTCTGGTTTCCGAGGTTCGGTCTCTGATAGACGCTCTGATGCTTGCAGGGGATAACGGGGACCCGGTCTCTACTGTAGCCCTTCTTAAAGTTATCGCCTCTTTAGGCGGGGCAGCCGGTAAGTACGAGGGGTTTGTGCTTGCCTTTGAGGAGAACCTGTCTTCTCTGGTCAGCGACGAGGCCGGTAGAACTCTGGCGGCTATTCGTACCTGATCCCGCGTCGAGTACCTCTGGAGTAAAGTTCTCTCAGTCTCTGCTCAGCGCTCTGGCGGGTTGCTCTGTACCCGCTTGCAAGTCTGTACTTCTGTCCGGCCTCCTCAATTCTCCCCATCATTTCAAGTGCAATTCCGGCTCCGAGTATAGACTCGGCGTGCTCCGGCACGTAAGATAGCAGGCGCATGTAGTCGGCGTATGCCTTCGGAGCCATATCCATGTCTATGTAGAGGTTGCCCCTCGACAGGTAAGTCTTCAGGTGCGACGGATCGAGTGCGAGAGCGGTATTGAACTCTTGAAGGGCGAGAGCGGTAAGGCCTTTTGCATGGTAGGCAACGCCTAAATTGTTGTGCGCCTTTATATCGGACGGCTTCATGGAAATCGCTATTTTGTAGAGCTGTATTGCCGTGTCGAGATCGCCCCTTACATGCTTGATCGCACCTATGTTGAAGTGCGCACCCGGAGTTACGGGGTTTAGCTCCAGCGCGATTATGTTCTCTTTGAGGGCGCGGTCGAGGTCATTTGTGCCGGCGAGTACGGTTGCTAGGTTGTAGTGCGCCCGGTACTTCTGAGGCGACTTGGCGACCACGTCGCCCCAGAGCGAGACAGAGTCGTTCCATACTACATTTCTTTGATAGGTAAGAATAGCGATTATGATGAGGGCTGCAACCAGCACTGTGGTGGCGAGCGTACCTGTTCTGGAGCTTATGTCCATTGCGGTTCCTACCTCAGGTATTGCCGGGGGTAACTACCTGTCTGCATTTTATGCGCCGGAGGCGCGCTATTCAGGTAGCACTGGTGTGAGAGCGTATTGGCGCGACTACGGTGCCGGATCATGATAAAGAACTATTGCCACATAAAGCCGAACGACCTTGATGCTGTGAGCATGACCTTGGTTTCGATAAAATCTCTGGTGAACTGAGTTTTCCGCTTATAGGTATGCTCTGCGGTGAGGAGCCAGCTCCTCAACTGGTACAGTACTCCATTTTTAACTACGAGCTGTGTGCTGATCTTGGTCTCGATGTCGTCGTCGGTAATTTCAGTGAGTTCCTCGTGGTCCCAATTAACTTCGAGGTTCCAGACTGAACTCCTTGTAAGTCCCCTTCTGTATGTGGTCGATAAGAACTTGTTTACGATGTCCTGTCCACCCTCTTTGTAGG
>JADFVP010000067.1 GCA_015222595.1 Pseudomonadota bacterium | reverse complement strand
TAGCCCGAGTCAACGTAGAGAATCTCTCCGGTAACGCCGCTTGAGAGTGGGCTGACAAGGTAGAGCGCGGTGGATGCTACTTCGTCCTGCGTAACGTTCTTTCTAAGCGGCGCTTTAGCTTCCACCAGGTTCAGTATGGCGCCGAAGCTCGATATGCCCATTGCGGCGAGTGTCTTTATCGGGCCGGCGCTTATGGAGTTTACCCTTATGCCGCTCGGACCGAGATCGGCAGCAAGGTAACGCGTAGATGCTTCGAGCGCGGCCTTGGCAACGCCCATGACGTTGTAGTTTGGCACAACCTTTACGCTGCCGAGGTAGGTCAAGGATATTATGGAGCCGCCCTCGGTCATAAGAGGTGCCGCTTCGCGCGCGAGCGCGACGAGAGAGTAGGCGCTAACGTTGAGCGCAAGAGCGAAACCCTCGCGCGAGGTATCTATGAAGCCGCCCTTCAACTCCTCTTTATTGGCGAATGCCACGGAGTGGACCAGTGTGTCGAGAGAGCCCCACTCCTCTTTTACTGTCTGGAAAACGCTCGTTATATCTTCGTCTTTGGTCACGTCGCAAGGTAGTATGAGCTTCGCTCCGAGAGAATCCGCCAGAGGCCGCACACGCGACTCAAGCGTTTCGCCGACAAAGGTGAAGGCGAGTTCCATGCCCTCGCTATGTAGTTTTTTAGCTATTGCCCAGGCTATAGAACGCTCGTTGGCCACACCGAATATTATGCCGCGTTTGCCGTCAAGAAGACCCATAAGGTAATACTCCGTATCTGATATTAATGTCAGTAAGCATAACTTCTACCATTTATCCAAGGCAGGTTCAACACTTCTTTTTACATTAGTTGCTGTTATGCTTGCCCGAACCTATAACATCTGGTACATTATGTAGTATTGAAATAATGGGAGGCAGAAATGGATTTTGAGCATTTTGAAGAAAAAGAGGCCGTAAAGAAGGCTGCTATGATAGAGGAGAACGGCTACACGTTCTACTCTATCTTAGCCCACGAGACTCAAGACGCAGAGACTAAGGCCCTTTTTCAGCGCCTTGCGGCAGACGAACTGAAGCATAAAAAAATTATCGAGAACAAGTACTTCGAGGAGGCCGGGCTCGGAGAACAGATAACCGAAGAAGAGCTTTCGCTCGAAGAGTATATCGACAGAGAGCATGCTTCCGATATCTTCACCCGGAGAATCGATGTGGAAGCGCTGGTCAAGGTTCTCGATCATCCGAGAAAGGCCCTCATAGTCGCTCTCGACACAGAGAGGTACTCTGTAAGACTTTTCGAAGAGCTTGCCAAAAACGCAGAGACCGAAGAAGGCAAAGAGATATACCGGACCCTGGTCGAGGAAGAAGAGTCGCACGTGGAGCTTATAGAGGCGCTCTTGAAGGTCGCCCCTCCGCTCTAAGGCGGAGCTTTAGTGTCTGACCTGCGCCATTTGCGTACTGTTCGACCACTACTGTTTCTGCGCACTCTACAGCGGTACTTTGTAATCACCTCTTGCAGATAGGCAGAGGTCTAAAATGCCTGAGCTAAGACATAACCTGATTACGAGAGAGTGGGTCATTATCGCCACCGACAGGGCGAAGAGGCCGAGCGATTTCAGAAACAGTATCGACCGCAAGGCCGCTCCGTCCCATGTGGACTCCTGCCCATTCTGCCCCGGTAACGAGAGCAAAACCCCCGAAGAGTTTCACCGCGTAACCATAGACGGCATGTGGAAGATGCGCGTAGTGGCAAACAAGTACCCGGCGGTCGACCGCGAGGGAACCCCGGAGCGCTCGATAAACGGCACGCGTCGGTTTGTTGCAGGCGTCGGGCTGCACGACGTAATTATAGAGAGCCCGCTCCACAACACTACCCTCGCCCTCATGGAGCCCGAAGATCTTGTTATTGCGCTCGGTCTTTACAAAGAGCGCTTCATAGAGGCGTACAACGACCCCCGCGTAGAGCACGTAATAATCTTCAAGAACCACGGCCTTGGCGCCGGCACCACAATAGACCACCCCCACGCACAGTTAATAGCCATACCCATCGTGCCGGTTCAGCACCGCGACCGCGTGACCACCGCCATGCAGTACTTCGACGACACAGGGGTCTGCCTGATGTGCGACACCTTGAAGACCGAGATCAACGATAAGTCCCGCATAGTGATAGAGACCGAGCACTTTCTTACCTTCATTCCGTATGCCGCGCTCTCGCCCTTTCATACGTGGATCTTCCCTAAGCGCCACTGCGCCTCGTTCTCAGGCATAACGGACGAAGAGCAAGCCGACCTGGCCTTTCACCTAAAGAGCATCCTGTCTAAGTTCTACTACGGACTAGAAGACCCGGACTACAACCTCGTAATACGCTCTTCGCGCCCCAAGGACATCGGCAACGAGTTTACCCACTGGTACATGAGCCTGATGCCGAAGCTCTCCAAGACCGCCGGTTTCGAGCTTGGCAGCGGCATGTATATAAACCAGTCCCTGCCAGAAGAGAACGCCGCCTTCCTGAGAGACGCCCACAGCAACTGAGCGGTCTTGCAAGTAGTTCCTTCGCACGAACCCCTGTTTTTTTTATATTGTTAGATTGGTGAAAAGAGCATTTTTATGAGTAAGGAGTACAGAAACCCCCTGCCAACGGTAGACATTATTATCGAGATGGCAACCGAAACTGCCGGAGAGATTCATGGCGACTCCGACGGCGGTGGCATTGTTTTAATTGAGCGGAAGAACCCGCCGTACGGCTGGGCGCTGCCCGGAGGCTTTGTCGATTATGGCGAGTCGTTGGAGGCCGCCGCGGTGCGCGAGGCCAAAGAGGAGACTTCGCTAGACGTTAAACTGAAGTGCCAGCTCCACGCCTACTCCGCCCCGGGGCGCGACAGCCGCTTTCATACGATTACAACCGTCTTTGTAG
>JADFVP010000066.1 GCA_015222595.1 Pseudomonadota bacterium | reverse complement strand
GCTTTCAGAACCCGAGATCGGTCTACGACCTTGTTCGCACATCGGTCAAAGAGGCCCTTGCAGCCTCTACGCTGCCTCCGGGAGACCGAACGGACGCTGCAAGAACCACAGAAGCAGAAACAGTGGCAATGGAGGGGGTACCCCTTTACTCTCCCGCAAGAGAAAAACAGAGCGCAAGCAGAAACGGCAGCTTCGACTTTCACGGTCTGTCCAACAGGGCCAACATAACAGACGTGGCCAACATGTCCGGCGCAACCGGCGCTTCTGCCTTTTCTAATGCCACCGAGCGCGAGGGCGTGAGCGCAGAAGGTGAAGAGCTAAAAAATCCGGAGCTTTTGACGCTTCGCCCCATAGGCCAGCTCTGGGGAGAGTTTATTGTAGCGGACTGTCCGGGAGGAGACGGCATTGAGCCCGGCTTCTTCCTTATAGATGCTCACGGGGCCGCAGAGCGGTGCGCCTTTGAGGCTCTTAAGAAAGGGTATGCCGACGGTGAGGGCATTGCGCGCCAGCTGCTTCTGCTGCCTGAAAAGATAGAGACCACCCCGGAAGAGCGCGACGCGCTAAAGGCGTCGCTCGGCTATCTCGACAGTTTCGGCTTCGAGGTAATTGAGTTCGGCCCATCTGCGCGCCTCGGCGGAGAGACTTTTCTGGTAAAGGCCGTACCCTCTATCCTCAGCTCACGAGGAGCCGCGTCACTTATAACAGACATAGCCGAAGAGCTTGGCGCGCTCAAAGGAAGCTCGCTCATCGAAGAGAGAATAGAAGAGGTGCTTATGCGCATAGCCTGCCACAGCGTAATTCGCGGCCCAAGACGCCTTACGGACGCCGAATCCATGGCGCTAATAAGAAGCCTTGCCGCAATAGACTTTGCAGGCCACTGCCCGCACGGCAGGCCTGTAATCAAACGGTATTCGCGCTCGGAGATAGAACGTGTCTTCAAAAGATAACTTCAAGATCATGAATAGCAGTCTCATAGACTCCGCCATGCTTCTGGTGGGAAGAGTGATGGAAAAGAGCGCCCTCAAGATGCCGCGCTCTCCGAGGGTAGAAAGAGTCAGCGTGGAGATTGCCGGGCTCGCAGAAGCCTTCGACGGCTTTACCATCTGCCAGATAACCGACGTTCACTATGGCCGCGTAATCGGGTCGAATTTTCTCCATAAGGTAATCGAAACCGCAAATGCGCTCTCGCCCGACCTGACGGTACTGACCGGAGACTATATAGATGAGGGTTCGAGTTATATAGAGCCTGCAATCGAGGCCCTTTCTAAACTTAAGGCCCGCCACGGGCTGCTCAGCGTACTCGGCAACCACGACCACTTTTACAGCAAAGAGCGGACGACGGACATGCTTGCGAAGTATAAAGTTCCTCTGCTCGACAACAGCCATGCCATTATTGAGCACTCCGGCCGTGCTATCTGCGTAGCCGGAGCGGCAGACTACCTTTACGATTGTCCAGACGCTGCAGCAGCCTTTGCCGGGGCCGACCAGGATGTCCCGCGCATACTGCTCTCGCACAACCCGGACTTCGCCGAGACACTCGACCAGAACCTCAAAGTAGACCTCGTGCTCTCTGGCCACACGCACGGCGGACAGATCCGGCTGCCCTTCTCGTATGCGCCGCTGCTTCCGTCAAGGTTCGGGCAGAAATATTCAGGCGGACTGGTCAACATTAGAGACGAGCACCCGACACAGGTCTATGTATCGCGTGGTATCGGGGTCTGCTTTATCCCCATCAGACTGAACTGCCCGCCGGAAATAACGCTCTTGACGCTAAGGGCGGCCCCGGAAGAGAAATCTGATTGGGCCCCGCGTATAGTAAAGTTTACCGAGGCGGTATAGAGAGAGCCTACGGAAGCTTGTAGAGCGCGCCCCTTTTAAATCGCCCCGACCGGTGCTATAATACCGAACCCGACAGGGGCGAACATAACTAGTCATAGAGTCATGAACGGAGTAACTCTCGTGGCGGCTCTTTTTATAGGCCCGTTAGCTTGAAGAGATATCGACCGGTGATCCAATGCAAAAGATCGTTATAATCGTTGGGCCTACGGCATCTGGCAAAAGCTCTCTGGCCATGGAGGCGGCACTCCGCTTTAACGGAGAAATTGTAGGGGCCGACTCCGTACAGGTATATCGGCAGATGAATATAGGTACGGCAAAGCCGACACCTCTGGAGCGCAAAAGAGTACCGCACCACCTGATAGATATTCTAGACCCGGACGAAGAGTACACCGTTGCACGGTTTGTAGCCGATGCGGACCTGGCCATTGCCGACATCTGCTCGCGCAGCCGAAACGCCTTCGTAACTGGCGGCACCGGGCTCTATATACGCTCGCTTGTAGAGGGAATCTTTGACGGCCCGGAGGCCGACACAGCGCTAAGAGAAGAGCTTCTGGAGGTTGCCCGCCAGGGTGGTGTGAATAAAGTACACGACATGCTAAAGCATGTTGACCCTGAGAGCGCCGAAAAGATCCACCCCAACAACCTAAGGCGTGTGATTCGCGCCCTTGAGGTTGAGGCCCTTACCAAGCGTCCGATCTCGGAGTTTCACTCTGAGCACGCGCTAAAAGAGAAGCGTTACAATGCGCTCAAGATCGGACTCGACATAGAGCGATCTGTCTTGTACAAGAGAATCGAAGGGCGCGTAGATAAGATGGTCGAGGCCGGACTGGTGGCCGAGGTAGAGGGGCTTTTAAGAGACGGCTACCGAGAGGACTTGAAGCCGATGGGCGCTCTGGGGTATAAAGAGATGGTCGGATACCTAAACGGCGAGTACCCTTTAGACGAAGCCGTACGGCTGCTAAAGAGAAACACCCGCCGATATGCAAAGAAGCAGCTAACATGGTTCAAGAAAGATAGAGCTATAGAGTGGTACTCGCGTGACGATGCCCGCATTATGAAAAGAGTAGAGGAGCACCTGTGTTGAACTTTTTTTACCGCCGCAAAAATAACGAGAACAGACGGAGCGCCGGGGTGCGTGCAAGCGCAAGCCTGAGTGCCATTGCACTCTTAGTGGTCAGCCTCTTTTCTCTAGCCTCTGTAGCCGGGGCCAAAGAGTCTGGTGAAATAATTATGATCACCGCAGAGGGGGCCGCACAAAAAAGCGTTGAGACCCCGAACATAAAGAGTGCGGCAATAGAGCAGGCGCTAAAGAACGCAGTTGCCGAAGTGCTTGAAAGCGTACTGGAACGCGAGAGAGTGGACGTAGACCCTACGATCGTGGAGACGGAAATCTACTCGAACGCAGTCGACTTTATAAAGAACTTCAAGGTGCTCTCAGAAGAGTCTACCGTTGAGACCGTACTTCCCACGCTTGTAGAGAGTTCAGGGGACGACCCGGCCAATACAAAAGCTACAAAAGAGCCGCAGCCGACAGAGGTGGTTACGTACCATATCTGGGTAGAGGCCGCCATAGACACCACGAGCCTGCGCGGAGCCCTCGGAGAGATCCTTTTTGCAGACGAAGAGTTCGCCGAGAGTATCTCTTTGGTACTGCTCGACCTCACCGACTACCGGAAGTACCGTACGTTGTTGACCTCGCTTGAGCGTATTACGATGATTCGCGAGATCCGGTACGACTCCTTTACCGCCAACCGGTACGCCTTCACACTCGAACCCACCGGCAGCATGAGCGAGTTGATGAGGCGCATAGCCGAAGAGGTCGGGAGCGACTACATAGTAACAGGCACCAAGAGCGGAACAATAATAGTTAAGGCCTCACCGGCCACGATCTCCTTTAAAGAGTTTATGGAGAGTCCAGATGCGGATTAATATAAAAAGTCTCTACAGGCACGGTGCGCTCGGTGCAAGCCTGCTCTTTGCGGTCATAATAACGGTAGTCGCCACAGGCTGTTCTCACACAGTTCACCATACCGTCGACGAGCGCTTTGCCTCACGCGCTCCTCATACCGTTGCAGTGCTGCCGATAGAGTGGGCAGAGGGCAGCGGTGCGCTCGACACTGCGCAATATAAGGACGTAGCAAGGGTCTTTCGGGCCATGACGTACGAAAAACTCCGCACCCTCGACTACTTGAGCCCGACACCAGAAAGCGTCGACCGAGTACTCGGCAAGAGGGGCAGCAGCGCTACCGGCACGACAAGCCCCGCAGATTTTTCCAAGGCGCTCGACACCGACGCCGTACTCAAAACTGAAATCATCGAGTGGGAGAGCAACATTGTGGTCACCTACGCCTACCTGAAGGTCAAGGCTCGCTTTTCGCTCTACTCAAAAGAGGGCGTAAAGCTCTGGAGCGCCGAGTACGACACAACGGAGTCGGATATAAGGATGGATAAAGAGACAATGGAGCTTGCGATAATCAAGGTCTACGAACCACGGGTGCAACGCTTTATTAACGACGTCTTCTCAACTCTGCCTCTCGGCAACGCATCGAGTGAGAAGAAGAGGTACTTCGACTGGCTTCCGTAACCCCCCCGTACTACAGTCCCCTTTTGAGCCTTGCCGCAAAGAAGCCGTCCATGCGGGCCTTGTGTGAATAAGTCCTCAAAAAACCCCTCTCATCGACAAAAGGAGCGCACTCCGGGCTAAGGAACTCATTGGCGTTCTCAATGCTAAAGTGCGGGTTGGCGGCTATAAAGGCCTCGACGATCTCCGTGCTCTCTTCCGGTTCGTTGCTACAGACCGAATAGACCAGCGTGCCACCGGGCAGGACGTACCTGCCGAGGTTCTCTATAAGCCTCTTCTGCCGCCTCGCCAGCTCGGCTATATCTGTGCTCTTTCTCCTCAGCTTAATGTCCGGGGCCCGTGCCAACACCCCAAGCCCGGAGCACGGCGCGTCGCATAATACAAAATCGAACTCTTTTGGCATCTCTTCTGATAGATTTAATGCCAGCTCGGAGTCGGCCGAGAGAACTGTGGCGTTCGTTACCCCTAGCCTCTTTAATGTTGCACGAAGCAGCTTTGCGCGCGCCCCGTTGCGTTCAACGGCAACGAGACTACCGGAGTTTCCCATGAGCGCGGCAATATGAGAACTCTTTCCGCCCGGAGCCGCGCACGCGTCGAGCACTGCAGAGCCCGGCGTCGGCGAGAGGAGGCAACTGACGAGCTGAGAGGCCGAGTCCTGAAAATAGTACCTCCGGTCCTGCGCGCCTCCACCCTCTTTCAAAAACCTGCCGCGTCCCTCAAGTATCAGCGCATCGGCGCTGAAACCGTCAGGGGTGAAAGAAAAGCCGGCCTCGGTAAACTCCTCGATAAGAGCGGCGCGTTCCTCCTTGCTCGACACCTCCAAGGTGTTGATCCTCAGGCACTTTGGTCCCGGCACAAGATTGGCCTTGCAAAGCTCTATCGACTCTTCTACCCCGTACCTCTCGACCCAGCGGCGCACGATCCACTCAGGGTGTGAATAGACTGTGGATATGTGGATAACCGGATCTGCGGCAATATCGGGGAAGGCAAGCCCCTCTCCCTCAACGCTAATTCGCCTCAGCACGCCGTTTACAAAACCGGTGCGCTTGCGCCCAAGCGAGCTAACCAGCTCCACCGACTCGTTTATTGCCGCATGCGGCGGAACGCCAGAGAGAAAAAGCAGCTGATAGACGCCTAACCTCAAAGAATTCAAGACCTTGTGCTCCATCTTCTCCGGCTTGACCGAAGCGAAAGAGCTGATAACATAGTCGATTCGCACCATCTGCCTCAGCACGCCGTAGACCAGCTCGGTCGTAAGCGGCCTCTCTTTGGCCGCAAGCCCCGAAAGCGCGCTCTCTAGAAGTATATCGGCATACCCGCCCCCGCACACCCTGCCGAGCACCCTGTGAGCCGTCGTCCTCGATGCACCTGTCATATCACTAACCCTTTGATATTTATAAAATAATCAGCCAATCTGCTGCTCTTCAACCAGTATTAAACTTCTCTCAACCTATCACGAATCAGCTTTGATCGCGAAAGTAATTACCGGGGCTAACGCACCCCCGTACTTCAGCTCCCGGAGTAGAGCCAAAGCCTGTGGGCTTAACTCCACACTCAAGAGGCGCATCAATACATGTGTGGATAACTAACATCATCCTTTGGACAGGCCAAAATAGACCAACATGACTATTAAGAACTTTTGCCTAGTTCCGATAAGTTAAGTGTAAGCAGAGAAACCAATTAATTATAAGGCTTCACCCTTTTGCAACAAAACCGCTCAGACCTTGTTAATTTTTTTAAATATCGGGTAGAGACAGAACAGAGCATTCAAAAACGAAACAATTACATATAGCACCAGAAACAACATACAAGCGAAAGGCTCCTACTCTTTGTACCGTTGATACTGCACTTAGTGATACACAGGCAAAAAGTATCTTTCGAATGCAGGCGACTTCTTAAATATAGTACGTGAATTAACTAGTCAGTTGTAAAATGAGGACTGTTCGAGAAATATCTGCTGTGTGGCAGGTTGAACAGAACTTCACAACAAAAAAAGGTGGGTGGACGACGATGTTCAAAAACATGAAAATAAGCGCAAAGCTGATAGTACTCTTTTTAGTCGTAGGTCTTGTGCCTATGTCTATTGCGCTCTACGTAGCGTACAGCAGTTCGAGCAAGGCACTCTCGGCTTCGGCCTTCAACCAGATGGTCTCTATTAGAGAGGGCAAGAAGTCCGAGATAACCAACTACTTCGAAACTATCGAACAGCAGGTCATAACAATGGCCGCTGATTCCCAGACTGTAGCCGCAGCAAAGGAGTTTGCCAGCACATTCGGTGAGCTTGAGGCGACCGACACCGAGCTTGCCGGCTTTAAGAACACGGTAGACCGGTACTACACAAGCGACTACGCCGGAACCCTTAATGGCAAAACAGACGAGAACGTAAACGTCGGCAGCCTTGCACCGACCTCAGAGGCCGGCATTATCGCGCAGTACCACTACATGGCCAACAACCGCGCCGCACTCGGCAGCAAGAACAGCCTGGAGAAGGCCAACGACGGCTCCGCATACAGCGAGGCTCACGGAAAGTACCATCCAGCCTTCAACACCTTCCTGGAGAACTTCGGTTTCTACGATGTCTTCCTGGTTGACGCCAAGAGCGGCGACGTGGTCTACTCGGTCTTTAAAGAGGTCGACTACGCCACCAACCTCCGTAACGGCGCGCATTCCAACTCAGGACTCGGAGACGCCTTCAAATCAGGCCTCTCCTTAAGAAGCGGCACAGCCATCCTCAACGACTTTGCCCCGTACGTACCGTCCTACACGGCGCCGGCCTCCTTCATAAGCTCGCCGGTCTTCGACGGCAGCGAACTTGTCGGTGTGCTCGTCTTCCAGATGCCTATTGACAAGATCAATTCAGTTATGACCTCCAACCAGAAGTGGGCCGACGTAGGTCTCGGCGCTTCGGGTGAGACCTACATAGTAGACTCAGACAGCAAGCTTATAAACGACTCCCGTTTCCTTATAGAGGATAAGGCCGGATACATGGCTGCACTCAAGGACTCTGGCGCAAGCGCAAAGACCATAGGCACCATCGAGAAGCTCAACTCTTCAGTAGGTCTTCACGAAATCGACTCCATAGCCTCGAACAACGCTCTCAGGGGACAGACCGGAGCCGAAATAATCAGAGACTACAGGGACGTACCGGTGCTCAGCGCCTACTCACCTGTTGAAATCCTCGGACTCAAATGGGGAATCCTTGCTGAGATAGACGAGGCAGAGGCCTTCGCCTCCCTGAGTGCGCTCAAGAAGGTCGTAGCTGTTCTCTTCATCGTTATCGGCGCAATTGTCTGCCTCGTAGGCCTCGGAGTTGCACGCATGATCTCCAAGCCTATAATAGCCCTCAAGGACACCATGGCCGAGATCGAAGAGACCGGAAACCTTACCCTCAGCGTAGAGGTCACCTCACAGGATGAGACCGGTCAGATGGGTACGACCTTCAATAAGATGATCACCAAGTTCCACGATATTATCGGAGATATCCACACCTCCGGCGAGCACCTTGCCAGCGCCTCTGAAGAACTCAGCGCCTCCGCCGTACAGATAGCAAGCGGAACCAAGGAGCAGAGTTCGAGAGCGGCACAGGTCTCTACCGCTTCACAGGAGATGACCGCAACTATCGTGGAAATCTCACAGAACATATCCGGAGCGGCTGACGCTGCCAACTCTGCAAACGATGTAGCCACCACAGGCGGTAACATTGTAGACCAGACGATTTCCAGCATGAACGGTATCTCTGAGACCGCAAAAGAGTCGAGTGAGATAATCTCCACGCTCGGTGGCAAGTCTCAGGAGATCGGCAACATCATCAACGTCATCGACGACATAGCAGACCAGACCAACCTGCTTGCCTTGAACGCTGCAATTGAGGCGGCAAGAGCAGGAGAGCAGGGACGCGGTTTCGCAGTAGTCGCAGACGAGGTAAGAAAACTCGCAGAGAAAACAATGACCGCGACCAAAGAGATCGGCAGCATGATCAAAGGCATGCAGTCCGAGACCGGCAAGGCGATTACCTCCATGGAGAACGAAGTGGAAGTGGTCGAGAGCGGAGTACAGCTTGCCTCTGAGGCAGGAGAGTCGCTCACCGGGATACTCGAAAAGGTCGATGTGGTCAAGAACATGATCCATCAGGTCTCCACGGCGGTAGAAGAGCAATCGGCTGCCACCGAACAGATCAGCAGCGATATAGAGAGCGTATCGGCTGTAGTAACGCAGACCTCGGCAAGCGCACAAGAAGTTGCAAGTGCGAGTCACGAGATCGCAGAACTCGCTGCGGGACTGAAGTCCAAGGTAGAGATGTTTACCGTATCGGGTAACCGTGACGCCAGAACATCCGACACCACCCATCACAACGATGAAGGGCATAATCAACTGGATCACTCAGATGGATCGCACCTAAGAGCCGTATAAACGTTGTAAACAAGTACCACCCCCTTGAGAAGGCCGCTGCCGTAAGGCAGCGGCCTTCTCTTTTTTCGTACTAAAACCACTACGGACCCAAGTGGACAGCTTGAATAAAGGGAGCATCTCTGCTACGATTAATATATGGAAGAGGTAGGCGTAATAGTTGAAGTCTCTGGCTCTGTAGCAACAATAAAGGCCAGCAAGTCCGGGTCTTGCGACTCGTGCTCGGCAAAAAAAAGTTGCGCCAGCATCTCCGAGACAGAGATGCTGTTAGAGGCGGAAAACTGTATTGGAGCAAAAGTAGGCGACCAGGTAATGTACTCCGTAGATGCGGGCTCCATTATCAAGGCAGGGGTCATGCTCTACCTTATGCCGATTATCGCCTTCATTGCCGGTGTCGTTATCGGCACATACGCCGCGCCGCACTTCTGGCCCGGCGCTAACCCGGACCTCGTTACCGGACTCTTCGGCATACTCTTTCTTACTCTCGCATTCACCGGTCTTAAACTCTACTCTCGCATAACGGCGGCAAACGGCGCATACAAGCCCCAGATACTCAGGGTGGTATAACTTGAGTATCAAGATGATTTGCCAGAATAAAAAGGCCTTCCACGACTACCATATCGACGAGACCATTGAGGCCGGGCTCGTACTCGAAGGCAATGAGGTAAAGTCTCTACGAGAGGGCAAAGCGAATATTAGAGACTCGTACGCAAGAATAATCGGCGAGGAGATCTTTCTTTTCAGCGCGCATATAAGCCCGTACACAAAGGCCGACTCCTTCAAGGAGACAGAGCCGCGCCGTACGCGCAAGCTACTGCTCCACAAAAAGGAGATTAAGAGGCTAACAGGAAAGACACGCGAAAAGGGCATTACCCTCGTGCCGACAAAGATGTACTTCAAGGGTGGGCGCGCCAAGATTGAAATTGGCCTCGCAAAGGGAAAGAAGCTATATGACAAACGCGAGACGATAAAGAAAAAGGATCTGGACCGCGATATGGCCCGCGCCCTCAGAGAACGCAACAAGGAGTAACGGGCGCACTGGTTGTGGCAAACCTCCGGTTATGTTATAATAGTAAAGTATGAGAACTCTTTGACAATCGAATATAAAAAAGTTTGGGGGCGACCGGCTTCGACGGGACGGACCGAAACTCAGGAAGCATACCGAGGCCTACTACTCGTTAACCAGGTAGAAAACTATAGTCGCAGACGACTATAACTACGCACTAGCCGCTTAATCACGGCTAGCGTCCTGTGGGACCACTCCTGCGGGTTTTACGGGACGACTACTAGCAGGATAGCCTAAGGGGCTCTGTCCGAAGTACCCTCATGGCGAAAATCAACCGGACTGGCGCTCTTGTAGTTTGTCTGTGGGATGCAAGAGGGCGAGAAAACTTCCATAGACTAAGTATGTAGATGCCTGAATGTAGGCGTTTCCGGACGTGGGTTCGATTCCCACCGCCTCCACCAAATTTTTTTAATAGCATTAAGGGGTTACCTTTTCAGGTAGCCCCTTATTTGCGTCCCCATACCTATAACCGGAACTTCTTCTGGAAATGCGTTTTTCACATATTAATCTGCCTGGACAGCCCCCTGCCTGCCCCTCTCGGATCGCAAAAAAAATATTGTTTAATTCCATAGGTTCTTTTGATATACTGCGTGATTACAGACATCAACTTTGTTGGGTGCAAGCTCGACTTTTCCCGATATGGCTTTTGAGCCCGCTCTTCGGCACCGGTCGATCATTTTAGTAAAGGTATTAGTTTTTGAATCTTCCTCTCTTAATTCAAGGCGGAATGGGAGCCAGCATCTCCGGATGGCCACTTGCCAAAAGCGTGGCCAAAGCAGGACACCTCGGTGTCGTCTCCGGTACGGCCCTCGACCTTGTCTTAGCCCGGTTCTTGCAGGTCGGCGACACCGGTGGCCACTTTAGAAGAGCGCTCAGCCATTTTCCCGATTCAGACGCAGCCAACAGGATACTTGAAAAGTACTTTGTGGAGGGCGGCAAGAAAGACGATGAGCCCTTCAAGTCCATACCTGTCTTTACCATCGACCCATCGGACGAGCTTATTGAACTTACCGTAATCGCCAACTTCTGCGAAGTCTTTCTCGCCAAAGAGGGACACTCGGGCTTGATCGGTATAAATTACCTTGAGAAGATCCAGCTTCCAAACATCTACTCGCTCTACGGCGCCATGCTTGCCGGAGTTGAGTACGTGCTGGTGGGTGCCGGAATACCTATAGAGGTTCCTGGCATTCTCGACTTGCTCGCCAACCACAAGGCGGTAAAGATGAGCCTCGACGTAGAGGGAGCCGAACCCGGCGAAGGCTTTGCAGCACACTTCGACCCCTCTGCCCACTTCAACGGAAAATTGACCGGCCTTGAGATCACGCGCCCCATGTTTCTTGCGATAATCGCCTCCTCTGTGCTTGCGTTGACATTAACAAAAAGATCGACCGGCAAAGTCAACGGCTTTGTTATCGAGAAACCCGAGGCCGGCGGTCATAACGCATCCCCGAGAGGGAAGATGAAACTGAACGAAAAAGGCGAGCCGATCTACGGACCGAAAGACGAACTCAATATTGAAAAGATAAAATCTACAGGCCTGCCCTTCTGGCTCGCAGGGGGTTACGGTACGCACGACGGGCTCAAAGAGGCGCAAGCTGTGGGTGCCGCCGGCATTCAGACCGGTACTGCTTTCGCCTTCTGTGCAGAGTCGGGTCTTGCCAGTAACCTGAAGGAGGCGCTGGTAGCTCAGGCAATAGACGGAACGGTAGAGATATTTACCGACCCCAAGGCCTCGCCTACAGGCTACCCCTTTAAGGTAGCGCGTCTTGCTGGAACCGTCTCGGAAGAGAGCGAGTACGCCAACAGAAAGCGTATCTGCGACCTCGGTTACCTGAGGCATCTCTACAAGAGAGAAGACGGCTCGGTCGGGTACAGGTGTCCTTCGGAACCAGTGGAGGCCTACGTCAAGAAGGGCGGGGCCGAACAGGAGACCGTTGGGCGCAAGTGCCTCTGTAACGGCCTTATGTCGAATATCGGGCTCGCGCAAAGGCAGCGCAACGGTTACATAGAGCTGCCTTTTATAACCACCGGGCTCGACCTGGAACAGATAGGCCGTTTCATAAAAGAGGGCCGCAAGGGCTACACCGCACAAGACGTGATCGATGAGATCGTTGGGTAGGAGGGGTTGCGGGAGGAGTACCGGCTGGGGCCTAAGCGCTCATCAGTCCCAGGCCGAGACACGCATCAAAAATAGAGCCACCCTTTTGGGCGGCCTTTTTTTTTCCGAGATACAAACAGTTAAAGACCGAATGGAGGATTTTATAATGGAACTGATAGACGTAAACGACAGGGTCGGTTTTTCAGATGAATTCGCACCACGGATACTGAGAGCCGGGGCCGACTACAAAGTGCCCCTTATCTGCCTCAATGCGGGCCAGAAGATACCGCCGCATCCGAGCGGCACAGGCGTCTTCTACATTATCAGCGGCTCAGGGGTCATGACCGTCGGGGACGAAAAAGAAGAGATCAAAGCCGGCAGTATGATCTTTGTAAAGAAGGGCGAGACTCGCGGCATAGAGGCCACTGAGCAGCTTACCGCCTTCGCGGTCCATATGGGCTAGCGGCTGGCGCCTGCCAAATGAGTTTCGGCTCCTTACTGCTTACCCGGTCTCTTTACGGCTCTAGGTTTCTGGGGCGGCATCACAATTCTTTCGGGCGCTCTATTGTATTCGGGATGCTCGGCCAGACTCTTTTGATACTCAATCTCGGCCTCGGCCATTAACGCATTCAGCTTTTCTATTCTGTCTTCATCTCCCGGATGGGTAGAGAGCAGCTCCGACGCCTTCCTCTTGCCCTCGCCGTTCTTCGCCATGCGTGTCCAGAACTGTACGGCTGTGGCAGGGTCGTAACCCGCGCGCGCCATCAGCGTTACTCCAATTTCATCCGCCTCAGACTCATGCGACCGGCTGAAGGGCAGTATCACGCCGACCTTTGCCCCTATGCCGTACGCGCTCGAGACGACCTCGCGGGTAACGGGCGCAGAGGTCGAGAGCGCAACCGAGAGTATCGCCTGACCGATCGCTAGCGCGCGGCCCTGCGACATCCTCTCTGCCCCGTGGCGCGCGATAACGTGCGCTACCTCGTGACCCATAACAACGGCTACGCCCGCTTCATCTACGCACAGAGGCAAAATACCGGTATAGAAGGCGACCTTGCCGCCGGGAAGCGCAAAGGCGTTAACAGCCTCGTCGTCAATTACTATAAACTCCCACTCATAACCCTCAATGGCAGAGGCCGCAGCAATTCGCCTGCCCACGCGCTCTATCATGACGTTTAGGGCCGGGTCGGTTGAAAGGGTCGATTTTTCCTTAACGTCTTCAAAGGCGCGCGCACCGAGGGCCACCTCTTCGCCCTCAGAGACCATAATGAACTGACTCCGCTCGGTATACGGCACGGTGGCGCACGCCTCTAGCAAGAGCAACAGCATTAAGAAAAGTATCTTACCTCTTGGCAGCAGTTTCAAATAAAGAACCTCAATCTGTATCCATCATTTAAAGACCTAAAATTACCCGAAGAACTAAGAGTGAAGATACACCTATGAAAGAGGCGTGTCAAGAGAGGGACGGGGCCACAAAATGGAACACCCCCTCGGACAAGATCCGAGAGGGTGCGCTCTTAATAATTAAATGTAACTTATTCGGCCATAATATTCTCTAGTCTCTCCAGGTCGTTTATCACCCTCCATGTTCCTCCGCCCTCTTCCACCCTCTTCTGCCACGCCTCCAGCCGTGCCATGTACTCGCGCGGGTCGATGTTATCGCTCCTCAATTTAGTGACGTTTAGCGCAACAACATTTACCCCGTCGAACCGCATAGGAAAGTCCCTTATGTGTCCCTTCTTAAGGTCCTCTTCCAGGTCCGAGAAGATGAAGATCTTCTTGCTGCCCGCGCCCGTCTCTTGCAGGTACTCTACAGCCTGAAGCATGCCGCCGGTTATGTCGGTATGCCTCGAGCCCTTGGCGTTCTTTACAAAATCGCTGACCTTCTTCTCGAAGAGCCGCTTCTGGCTATTCGCCACAGAGGGGCGCGTATTGAAAGTCGCCTTGCCGACTATATCCTTCTCGGAAAAGGAGCCCGAATCTATTCGAGCAACAGCGAGCGAGTCTCCGGGCTGGAGCGTGCCGAGCAGGTAGTTGATTATAGAGTGCGCCTTGGTCAACTCTTTGGCGTACGTCCCGGATGTATCCATGAGCATATAGACGCCGGTTGCCCTTGTGGCGCTCTCGGTGCAGCCGTACGTTAGCAGCACGACCCCAAGGAGCAACGTAGCGAAACTCTTCTTCATCTTCATGATATCCTCCCCTTCGTCTCCCCAATTGGGGCATGGAGCAGGTGCGTTCTGACCAGACGGTCGAAAAAGAGCGCCGGAAAGATCAGAAGGTCGTAGAGGCTTACCAGCAGCCTGCTGATATTACGCGCTATCGAGCTAAAGAGCCTGAGTGTAAAGGCTGTTACGCGAAGCGTTCCGAGCGCCGCAACTCCGATCACCGTACGCGACGACTGTATGAAGCTCTCTAGCGGAATTGCTACAAAGGTCAGGGCAAAGGGCAGTATGAAGCCCATAACCATCTGTCCTGCCGTCGGTATCCATGACCCGACTGGCACTACGGCGTCCACTGCTACTAGAGACTGCCTTAGGGCCTGCATGTCGGCTGCAATCTGGTCGCGCATGTAAGCGAGCGAAGCCTCAACGGAAGCGAGGATGAAGAGAATGGAGAAAGTAACAATAATCATCCTGAACCGCGTCTTGTCGTTCATAGTTCCGATCACGGGAAAGAGCTTGGTAATACGCAACGCTTCCATCAGGTAAAGACCCATTGCCGCCTCGACCATTATTATCACCATTGCGGCAATGTCTGAGGTCTTGTACGGCCCGATGAAGCTGCCGCCGCCGACCATCTCCGACATAGGCAGCGCAATGAGGTTGAAGTTTATAGCAGCACCTCCGAGCGCGACCAGCAGCACGAGACCCGAAACCACGAACTGCGTCATTGAACTCGACGCAAGGGTTCTTGCGGCTTTGTCGGTTCCGTTTCTGATCGTTTCAAATTCGTCCACCTTCTTGTCTATCACCTCAGTGCGCACGGTAAGATCCTTTACGGCCTTATCCACGCTAGTGAGCATCTGAGCGGTCTCTCTCCAGCTCGGAGCCATCTTCTCTAAAATTGCGTGGCGCGCGGAGTTCGACTTTCTGTACTCGGCAATAGCGCCCCTGTGCTCTGTGTCTATGTTGACCTTTATGTCTGCGAGCATCTTGGCAACCTGCGTGTCTCCCGTGGCGCGAATCTTCGCTACGGAAGAGACGGCATTTATCCAGCTTGCCGGTTCCGGTGGCACCTCTGAGCCGCAGTTGTAGTCGTTGTCTATCTTTGCCACCATCTCCATTACCTTCCTGTTCATCGCCGGGTAGCTGCTAAGGTCGCGCCGTATGGCAACGTCCATCCGCTGGCATTCGCGCGTAGCGGACTCTTCTGCCGCATCGAGCCCAAAGGCGAGCAGCACGTCGCGGTTTCTCCTCTCCAGCCTGCCGGCGGCAATGAGCACCGCACGAGAAGCGAGGCGGAAGGCGCGGCTCAATATTCTTGAAGACGACTTTATCGCCTGGTGCGCAGGTGTGCGCGCGAGATAGAGTATTGTTACCAACAGCAGAACCCAGACCAGCATTGAGAGTGCCGGGGAGTCCGGCCATATCGTCAGCAGCTCTTTCATAGACATTATCTCTACTCCTCTTTGAGAAACAGGGTGCAAAGAATCTTCTGCACCTCAACCTACCGCACCGCCTGCAAGCCAACCGAGGCCGTGCCCATACAACCTATTTACACCCACCGGCGAGTAATTGATGTGATTATTGCTACAAACTTAGCCATTGCAATATCGTACCCAGAGCGGATATATCATTAGAGTGAAATAATAAGAGGGCCAAAAAAAGAGCGGCCCCACTCTCTTTTTATTTCGAATTCGGTCTTCTTTCTTTCGATCTTTCCGGCAATCTTTTCCGGACGATTTTCCATAAACCGACCGGTCGGCTACCGAACGTGTGCTGAGTTACAGAGAAAAAGAGCGAATTGAGCTAGACTGAAGGCAAGATATGAGTTGATACTGAAAAAGGAGAAAAGGTACCATGATTAGGCCCAAAAAACAGACAAGCAGAAGAGATACTCTTGATATTGCCGCAAAAGCGCACTCTAGCGGAAAGATTAAAAAGGCGATAACGGAGTACCTGAAGATACTGAGGGTCGACCCCGGAGACTACGATATTCATGCGCGGCTTGCCCCTCTTCTGGCTAAAAGCAATAGGCCTGAAGAGGCTTGGGGCAGCTTTCGGGCCGCAGCCGACGGATACTGCGCTCGCGGTTTTCTCGATAAATCCCAGTCCATCTACACGCTTGCCTGCCGTACGCTTCCGCAGAAGGCCGAAGCCTGGGAAGAGGCTATAAAGCTTCAAGTAGAGCGCGGCCTTAAGGCCGACGCGGTACAGACGGCGGTTGAGTCGTGCAAGCACCTGAAGAGCCATATAAATAGAAAAAAGGCGACGGTGCTGCTGAGAAAGGTCTATATGCTCGTGCCGTGGCATCCAGAACTTACGCTCTGTCTTGCTCGGAATGAGGCTAAAGAGAAGAGAAAAAAGGAGGCTCTGTGGCTCTACGAAGGAATTGCCGAACGGTGCAAGGGGCAGCTCAAGCGAAGCGCACGCCTGTCCGCCTTCTGGCTCTCGCCGGGCCTCGGAACGCTAGGCCGGGCTCTTAAGGCCACGCTTCTGGCAAGGTAGGTTATGAAGACTTGGCGACTTAGTAAACCCCAAAAAGGAGGTGCCCCTCTTCAGGGTACGGCTTAATTCAACCCGGAACCTATAGATACAACAGTGCCACGTTCTACCGCAATACGCCTACAAAAAAAGGAGCTATTCCGTGGCAAAGCCACGGATTAACTCCCTTAGTTTAGTATATCGGCAGGCGATCTCAAAACTTTAGGAAAAAATGACCGATTTGCTAAAAAAGTCCGATTTATTTTCATCCGCCCCGCTAAACAGACATAAACCGCAACGAAACCAGTCTCTTAACTAAAACATTTAATTCAGCCCAAGACGTATTTCACCGGGCAAAGCCGTTTTTTTCTGATACACTTCAACTATCATACAACTTCATGCTTACAACGGGGACCAGAGCAGCCAGAGTAGCCGCTTCGGGGCCAAACACGGCTCTGTATCTGCGGCATGGGCGGTATAACTTTATCAATTCGTAACTCTAAAATAAGGAGAATAAAATGCGAACCCTTGCCCGGACTCTATCAGCGAAAGCGGCCATGACGCTCTCGCTCGCACTCATCATTGCGGCGGCCTTACTCTTTACAGTAGCCACTGCGCAGAATGGAGAAGCAAAAGAGCGCGGCAACCCATGTGGAGTTAATCCATGCAGCGTAAAAAACCCCTGTGGAGTACAGAACCCTTGCAGCATGAAAGACGCTTCAGACAACAGCCCAATCAGAAAGTGGCGCATGACCAACAGCGCCAAGGTTGCGGATCTGGGCGAGCAGCTCTGGGTAGACTCTACGCTCGGTAAGAGCGGTCTATCGTGCTCAACCTGCCATCCGGGTGGAGCGCAACTAAACTCAAAGCAATACCCCAAGTATATAGGCATGGCCGACGACATCCTGACCCTCGACCAGATGATAAACTTTTGCATGGTCAACCCAATGAAGGGCAAGCGCATTAAGTGGAACTCGCAGAAGATGACCGCACTGGCGGCATATGTGGCAAGCCACTCTGGTGCGACAAATCCGTGCTCTACCAAGAACCCGTGCGGCTCTAATCCTTGTGCAACCAACCCATGCGGGGCAAACCCCTGTAATGCAAACCCATGCGGCGCAAGCAACCCGTGCGGTACTAATCCCTGTGCGACAAACCCGTGTACCACCAAGAACCCTTGCGGCGCTAATCCGTGCAGTGCTAATCCATGCGCTCAGTAGTTATTGTGCGTCTATACCTGAGTACGGCTATCGTAGCGGCTACTGCGCTTCTTCTCTTCTCTTCGGCCCCGACACCTGTCGGGGCCGAAAGCTCGAAAGAGACTCTGGCGCACTGGGACCGCCCGGCGCGCGCCATTGGGGCCGAACCGGCAGGCAATAGCAAAACCGGACCAAGGCCGTACCCAAAGGACTGCGCCGCCTGCCATCCCGCGAAAGAGGCCGACTGGTCGGGCTCTTTACACAGCCGTAGCACAGGGCCGGGGCTCATGGCCCAGCTCGCCCCCCACCCGGGCGAAGCCCCCGGCTTTGCAACCGCCTGCTACCGTTGTCATGCCCCGTTGATCGAACAGAGCGAAGTGATAGCGACCGAGACCGGATTTGCGATAAACCCTGCCTTCGATCCCGTACTTCAAAGCACCGGAGTAAGTTGCGCGGCCTGCCACCTAAGAGGCTCTGTAATCTACGGTCCAAAAAAGCCCGCAAATATAGAGGCTGACGCAATAGGGCACGCAACCGCGAAGAGCGCACTCTTTTCAAGCTCGGAGTTCTGCGCAGCCTGCCACCAACTCGATGGCGGCTACGAACTGAACGGTACGGTACTGACAAATACATATAATGAGTGGAAGCGGAGCCGGTATGCTACGAGCGGCATTACCTGCCAGAAGTGCCACATGCCAGGAAAGCGCCACCTGTGGCGCGGAATACACGACCCTGAAATGGTCCTATCGGGAGTTGACATCGCAACCACATACGATGGCAACGCTGAAGACGGGTCTCTGTCTGCCAGACTCACCATAACCAACACAGGGGTAGGCCACATGTTCCCTACCTACGTCACGCCGAGCGCTACAGTTACGGCTTTTCTCAAAGACAATAGAGGAAATATAATCGAGAGAAGCAAACAGAGCGCGACAATTGGACGCAGTATCGCGCTCGACCTCTCGGAAGAACTCTTCGATACAAGAATAGCCCCGGACGGCAAGTTCGACTTTCACTACACCGTGGCCGAGGATGTCGATACAGCTCTGGCCAAAGAGCTGCTCTTTGAGGTTACGGTTGCCCCGGACGAATTTTATAGCCGCTTCTTCGCCTCGATGATTGAGAACAGCACTCCTCAGGCCGGGGCCAAAAAGTACGAAATGTTAAAGGAGGCCTACAAGGCGACCGTTGCCTCCGAGTACCTCCTCTACCAAAAGGTCTTTGTGCTCGGAGATTGACCTCTGGCCCTCTCTTCTGTCTACAACTTTAATTTTGCCTGCAGCCTTAAAAATAGATGGCTGAAAGTAAAAAGGCTCGTCACCCAAAAGGGTAACTAGCCTTAAAAAAACTTTATTCGGGTCGCAAACGGTGTTATTTAGAGCCGACCAATCCGGTGGAGCCGCTCAGTCAGAGGACCGAAAAGGCCGAGAGCCTTTAGTGACGTGTCCACTCCCCTACCCAACCCTTCTTCTGCTTTGCGCTCCACTTTCTCCAGTCTCCGCGATACTTCGCCTTCTTTACCGCGTCCTTTGCCTCGATCTCTGGAACATCTTTAAGGATAATAAGCACCTGTCCGGGCTCTATGCGATCCGGGCTCCTGAGCTTCGTAACGTTGTACCTGTAAATCAACGGCCACATGAACGGGTTTGCGTAGTGCTCTTTATTGGAAGCGATCCCCCAGAGGGTATCACCCTTGCTGACGATATGCATGTTGAGAACATTATCGACCTTCATAAGCTCTACAAGCTCCGAAGCCTCTATCTCTCCGCTAGCGAGCTTCTGCTTAATCTTGCTCTTGAGCTGCGCGAACTCGTACTGCAACGCTGCAAGCGTAATCTCTGAACCCGACTCGGCGCTGAGACTGCGGGCCTTTGCACCCACGCTCCGTATCTCAGCCTTTATATCGTCCCTGGTGTTCACCTTACCCTCAAGCCGCGACTCGGCATCTTTAACCGCCTGCTCAAGCGACTCTATCGTGACCCTCTGCTGTCCTACGGTCTCCTCAAACTCTCTCAGCTTCGCCTCGACGATACGGCCCGACTCCATCTGGGTCTTGAGCTTCGCCTCAAGCTCGATACGCTCCGTATTGGAAATCTCGAGAGCTGCCATTGCGTCAACCGTGCTCTGCTCGACCATGCTCGACCCGGCAGTCTCCGCAGAACGTATCTGAAAGAGAAGCTCTTCGGCCTCTTGCATAGCCTTAACAGCCTCTTCAACGGACTTTTCACTCAGGCTGAGCTTCAACTCGGTCTGCACAAGGCTCTGCTCAACGGCATTCCGCGCCTCGACCTCCCGGTTCATGCTCTGCTCAACACTGCTTTGCAGCCTGACAAGATCATCTATAGCAATCTCGCCCGCATTCTTGGCAGCCATAGCCTCAACTAGTTTCAGCTCTATATTCCCGCGAACCCCGCGCTCCTCTTTTAGCTTCTGTTCGAGGGCGGTATTTATATTTCTCATTTTTGCCTCAAGTTCGCTGCCGTCAGACCCGGCCTCCCGCTGCCTTGCAAGCATCTCGCTCAACTCAATATTTTTGCTGTTCAGCTCCTCAACCATAAAGCGCGTGGCATCGGCCTGAGCAAGAGCACCCTCGGCCTCTACTATTCTTTGCTCTAACTCGCTGTTCCTCTCGGTTACCTGCGCCAACACATCGGACGACTCTTTAAAGGCCGCAAGCGACACCTCGGCATTTCTCAGTTTAGAAACAAGGTTGTTGTTCTCTTCAGCCAGCTCGGAAGCGCGCGCTCTTGCCGCCTCGCTCTTTGCGAGCCCCAGACGCGCCACCTGTAGTTTAGACTCCAGGTCTGCGTTGCGCTCTATCAGCTTCTGCGCAACATAGTCTGCTGCCTTGCCCTGAAGGTTGGCAAGTCCGGCCTCTTTAAGTTTGGCTTCGAGAGCCACGTTCTTTGCTATAAGCTCTTTTGCGATCTCCCGCTCGGCACTCGCCTCCGCCAGAGCGATCTTGCTGTCGTGAAGCATTGAGTTTAACTCGCCGTTCTGAGCCTCAAGCTCGGCAGATCTCTCTTTCAGACGCGCTACCTCGGCCTCTACCGCACTGCTCGCCCCTAACTTCGCAATGGACGCATCGGCAAACTTGCTCTCCAGCTCTGCAATCTTAGAGCCGTAACTCGCCTCTAACGAACTCTTCTGTTCGCCAAGCGCCCTTGCAAGCTCCGTGCTCTGCGCACTCTTTAGCACCTCCAACGCCGTGCCAAGCTCCGTCTCTTTAGCCTGCGCACTGTCAACCTCGGCCTGAAGAGCGCTTAAGGCCTCTGCGCTCTGTGCGCTGTAGCTCGCCTTTAGGGCTATCTCCTGCTCGCCAAGCGCCCTTGCAAGCTCCGTGCTCTGCGCACTCTTTAACGCCCTTAACGCCGCGCCAAGCTCCGTCTCTTTAGCCTGCGCACTGTCAACCTCGGCCTGAAGAGCACTTAAGG
>JADFVP010000065.1 GCA_015222595.1 Pseudomonadota bacterium | reverse complement strand
GTTGGAGATATAGACGGCAATATAGTAGGGCCAAATCTGCTCGGAAGCTGGGGCGTCAAGCCGTTTCCGTGGCCTGCGGCCGACACCGTTGCCACGACTTACCAAGAGGTCGATTTTACTTCGCTCACAGCCGGCTTCGATAACCTCGAGGGCTACCTCTGTCTCAAGTGCCACTCGTACTACTCTTACGGCTTTTTGCCGCCGAACGTTCCTTCGGGCAACGCCAACGGCTTTACGCTCAGGCAGTCCGATATGACCAAGGACTTTAATATCAACAACATGTCGTTCCACCCGGTCTTCACCGCCGGTAAGAACAGGCCACTGTCTACCGCCAACATAAATTGGCCGTTAAACGGCCTCGGCCTGACCAACACCTACCGGTACGTAGATTTTCCGGATATCGGCCCTCGGACCGGCTTCTACAATGTCCGTCACGACTCGACTATAACGTGTTCCGATTGTCACGGCTCCTCGGTCTCTTCAGACCCTGCCGGCCCCCACGGTTCCGACAACAAGTGGATAATGAGGAGTAATGAAACGGGCGTTGGCTCTGCGCAGAACTTCTGTTATAATTGCCACCGTAGAGACGTTTACGGAGATGACGGTTACGTGGGAACCGATGCCGCTTACTCAAGGGTTAATCACCCGCCGGACGGTCTCGGCGCAGCCTCGCCGTTCTACTCGATCGGTCTTAACTCGGGCAACAGCGGCAACAAGTTTGGGATACTCTGCCTGACCTGCCATGGTGGCGGCTACGACTCTGTCGATAATGTGATCAAGGGAATTCACGGCTCCAATGCCCCGGCCGGCGCTTCGGGCGACCCTATTGGGTATAGGCTGATGAATGGCGCGTGCGTTGAGTCGTACACCCGCCCGAGCACGTTTGGAAGCGGCAGTATAAACTTCAGAACTGTAGATACCTTTACCGACGAAGTCTGCAACGGTAACTTTACACCTGTTACCATAGGCACGCCTCAGGTAAATTACGACTGTAATACCATTGCCGATTGCGCCAACTGATTTTTTTGTCGCACTCTTTTCCGGGGCGGCTTTATGTAGTAGCAACAGGTATGGCGGTATGGCGGACGGAGCGCAAAGGAAGGTAGAGACAAAAGCCTCTGCAGGTACGTTTGACCCGGTAGAGGCGCCTCCCCGTATGCTCTGGACAACAGGTACTTTACGCACGTTCTGGAGAGCACTTTGAGCAAGTCGCGACAAATGGTAAAAGCAGCGCTGTCTGCTTCTTTGATTCTCGGTCTGCTTATTGGCAGCACCACCGCCTTTGCGGCCGAAGAGCAGTGGGTGCGCAAGAGCCCGCACGACTATAGAGACAAGGGCAGCTGCGCGACCTGTCATATTGCGGGAACACCCGAGTTGCTGGCCGATAATGTGACTACCTGCACGAAGTGCCACCCCGGCAATGTAGGGAACCATCCTGTGGTCAGGCATCCGATGGGAAAGAGGCCGGGACGCTTGTTGCCGGTATCGCTACCGGTCTCGGACAATGGGTTGATGGTCTGTAGTACGTGTCATGACCAGCACAATAAGACGCGTAGTCTAAAGATGCTTCGGGTCTCGGCCCTCAAGCTCTGCGCGTCCTGCCATAAAGGGTATTGAGTAACTGGCTTCGTCCCTTGACTGACAGCACCGCGCCTTATTTGCGGCTACTGAGCAGAATCGGTATCGGTTTTTGTTCTTATATCTGTTACACACTCCACGGAGGTAGGTTAGTGAGGTTTTTCAGTTACACATTTATTATCGCGTCTCTTGCTGTTCTGCTTGCCGTGCCGTTCTCTTCGAACGCCGCAGATGAGTTGAAGAGTGCGGGCGACGGTTACACGGCTCGCAAGGCTGCCGCATGGAGCGGCCACGGAACGGTGAGAGATCCCAATTCGTTTGGCGATGTCTTGATGGGTAAAGAGTTGGAGAAGACGGGTGAGGCAAGGCCGGTGATCTTCTCGCACCTGGTCCACAGGACGAAGTATACCTGTAGCGCCTGCCACAGTGCCAAGGGGTACTCCTTCAAGGCCGGAGAGTCTGACATAACCCACAAGGCGATGGACGACGGCAAGTTCTGCGCCACGTGCCATAATGACCGCACCGCGTTCGCCTCCAATGACGAAGACAGCTGCGCAAGGTGTCACTCTTACAAGCTCGATATGGATGAGAGCGGCAACTCGGACTTGGATGATCTGAGGGACGAGTTTCCCGAGAACGACTTCGGTAACCAGGTCGACTGGGTAAGGGCGCAGAGAAAGCGCAACATCAAGCCAAGTTCCGGTGACAGCACGCTCAAGGTGCTCGACTCCGATATAATTATTCCTGCGGTAAAGATGACACCGCATCCGCCGGACGTGCTCTTTCCGCACAAGGCGCACACCGCGCAGCTTACATGCGCAAATTGCCATCCGGCCATCTTCAAGGACAAGCAGGGCGCCAATACGGAAATGCACATGCTTAAGATAATAGCCGGGCAGTACTGCGGCACATGCCACGGTACGGTCTCCTTTCCGCTCGAAGACTGCTTCCGGTGCCACTCTCAACCGGCCCCTGTCCCTGAAGAGGATGACGACGACGAAGAAGACGAGGACAAGAAGGGTAAGAAAAAGAAGAAGTAGCCGCACTCTTTTAGGCTCGTACCGCGTTCAATTCTAAAAAACCCCCTGAGCAAAAATGCTCAGGGGGTTTTTTCATGGCCGCCAGTAGTATGTCGCCGTTAGTAGTATGTCGGTTTCGGGGTTGAGCAAATTCGCTGTATGGGGAGTTCCAAGTATGTTACTATTCCTTTATGCAGGTCATAACCTCGCACACCAATGCCGATTTCGACACTCTGGCGTCGATGATGGCCGCCAAGCGGCTCTATCCCGCCGCGCGTCTCGTCTGGGCCGGCTCGCTTGAACGTGCGCTCGGCACAGCGCTGGAGAGTCTTGAGCTTCCGCACAGAGTCGAGCGTGTCACGGACATAGAACTCGATGCGGTCGATATGCTCATTCTCGTAGACGTGCGCCACGCTTCGCGCATCGGCCCGTTTGCCGGTATCATCGGGCGCAAAGGGCTCGACATCCATATCTACGACCACCATCCAGAAATCCCGGACGCTATACACGGCTCTTTAGAGGTCATAGAGCCGTACGGTTCCACGACCACGCTCCTTACCATGCTCCTCAAAGAGCGCGGCATCGAACTCGCGCCTGTTGAGGCCACTGTAATGATGGCCGGTATCTATGAAGATACGGGGCACCTCTCATATCGCTCTACAACTGTTGCCGATTACGAGGCCTCGGCCTTTTTACTCTCCTTCGGCGCCGATCTCTCCAGGGTCTCCGAACTGCTTAAGCACGAATTGAGCCCCGACGAGGTGGCTCTGTTGAACTCGCTTCTGCAGTCGCGCGTGGTCTATACGGTCGGCGGTGTCGAGGTCTCGGTGGTTGAGGGCTCGCTCGACGAGTACTCCGGAGAGATCGCCTCTTTAGCGGAGAAGATAGCACAGATGGGAGGCGTCAGGAACCTCTTCATGGTGGTCGACTCGGGTGACAGGGTTCATGTGGTTGCGCGCTCTTCTGAGAGCAGTGTTGACGTCGGCGCGGTGCTCCGAGAACTAGGCGGCGGCGGCCACGCTGGCGCCGCCTCTGCAACTATAAAGGGTGTTACTGTAATAGAAGCCAGAGAGAGGTTGCTGGCTCTTTTGAAAGAGCGGCTTGTGCCGGCGAGGCGTGCCGAAGAGATTATGAGCTACCCGCCTATTTCCACCGGACCGGATACCACCCTCAGCGCGGTCATGCTGACGATGCGCCGTTATAACGTGAATGCCATGCCGGTGGTAGACGAAGGAAAGATCGCGGGTGTAGTGACGCGCCAGGTGGTCGACAAGGCTATCTATCACGGGCTCGGCAGCGCCGAGGTAGGCGAGTACATGACTACGGAGTGCGACACGGTCGACGTTGCCACTACAGTAGACGAGATAAGAAAGAGAACGGTCTCTCACGGCGCGAGGCTCTTGCCGGTCGAGCAAGAGGGCAAGCTTGTCGGGGTCATAACGCGCACCGATCTGTTGAAACTCTTGCAGGAAGAGCTTAGCGTAACGCCTGTCGGTAGAGGAGCAGGCAAGATCAGGCGCGTTGAAGGACTTTTGGGCGAGAAGCTGCCCGAATGGCTCTTTGAGGTCTTGAAAGAAGCGGGCGTGGTTGCCGAGCGGATGGGCTTTAAGCTCTACCTGGTCGGCGGTGTGGTGCGCGACCTGCTCTTAAGGAGAGAGAACCTCGACATAGATATAGTTGTCGAAGGGGGCGACGGTATAGAGTTTGCCAACGAGTTCGCCAGTGAGTACGCCAGAGGGCATGAAGGAGAAAAGGGTCTGCACGTAAGAGCCCATTCGCGTTTCAAGACAGCGGTGGTGATCTTTCCCGACGGCTTCAAGATTGATGTCGCAACGGCGCGCCTTGAGTACTACGATAAACCGGGCTCTCTTCCGACCATAGAGCAGTCGTCGCTGAAGCTTGACCTCTACAGGCGCGACTTTATAATCAACACGCTGGCAATCTCACTAAACCCTCCGGTCTTTGGCCGCCTCATCGACTTCTTCGGCGCGCAGAGAGACTTAAAGGACGGTAGAATTCGGGTGCTCCACAACTTGAGCTTTGTCGAGGACCCGACGCGCGTTATCCGCGCGGTGCGGTTTAGTGAAAAGTTCGGCTTCAAGATAGACAAGCATACGGTCAAGCTGATAAAGAGCGCGGCAAGGAGCGGGCTTATAGGAAACGTCTCCGGCATCAGGCTCTTTGACGAACTAAAACACCTCTTTGCCGAAGAGGCCCCGGTGCGCGCTCTTTCGCGGCTGCAGGAGTTAGGGGTGCTCGGCTTCATCCACCCGTCTATTGCCTGGGACGCGCCGCTCGAAGCGCTCTTTGAGCGCGCGCGCGATTCTCTGGCCTGGTACCGGCTCCTCTACAGAGACGAGGGTATCGAAGAGTGGCTCGTCTACCTGCTTGCGCTTAGCGTCTCTTTATCCGAGTCCGAGTTGAGCGCTCTGGCAGAGGAACTAAATATTGCGGGGCGCAGAAGACTGGAGGTGCTCGGTAGAAGAGACGCGGCCAAGAGAGCGCTCGGCAGAATAGAGACCGGAACGGTAGGCACGGGCAGCGCACTTTGGGCTCTGTGCCGCCCCTTTCCGACAGAGACGCTACTGTACATGATGGCGTGCACCGAGAGCGATGAGGCGCGCGAGGCGCTCTCGCACTTTATTACGCGCCTTGGTGATGAGACAACGCTTTTAAAGGGCACGGATCTCTTGGAGATGGGTGTGGCCGAAGGACCCGAAGTCGGCCAGGTGCTCGCTTCAATTCTCTCGGAGAGGCTCGACGGAAAGATAGAGACGCTTCAGGAAGAGCGGGAGTTTGTGCTCGAAAAGGTTCACAAAAAGTAGTCCGGTGTCCGTTGTTGCGGCTTTTTTGCCACAAAAGGGGCGCAGAGCCTTAAAACGGCTTGACAATAGCGGCAAGTATTCATAGAATTGGTCATTACAGTCCGTACCCGGTCCTGTTGGAAGGGTGGAACGTTTCGGGTACGACTGTACAGTCGGTTTTTCGTAATAGCAGCAGGTACAGGGGCCCATAGCTCAGTTGGAAGAGCCACCGGCTCATAACCGGTTGGTCCCAGGTTCGAGTCCTGGTGGGCCCACCAAAAAATAGACAGGGACACCAGTCCTGTATCAGTTATAGCGCTCAGGGGGGAGACCTTCCCACCGCTTCGAAGAAGCACAAAGAGCGAGAGAGGCGACGTTACTTTATGCAGTACCCCATTAAGATACTTGAGCAGGTTCAGCGAGTAGACCTTGAAATCGGCGCAATTGAGGGCGAGGGAGCTTCTGTCCGGAGCGCAATAGAGGTTGTTGAGGCTGCTCTTAAGAGCGGCGAAGAGGCTCTTGCGGCGCTAGAGGCCGAGCTTGAGTCCATAAACAACCAGCGCAGAGAAATCACGGCTCACCTCGAAGAGACCAACGCCAAGATCGCAAAGGCCACGGCGCGTATCGGAGAGGTCAAGAACGACCGCGAACTGAAGGCGCTTACGCGCGAGAAGAGCCAGGGCGCGAAGACCTCTAAGAATATAGAGTTCGAACTCTCCGGCGTACAGTCCAGGCTTGACGAGAAGCAGACCGAAGCGGATGAGAAGAGTGGTGAAGTAGAGGAGAAGAAGGGCGAGCTAGAGCGCCTTACCTCCGACCTCGATGCTGGTAAGGACTCTCGCGAGAGCGCTGTAGCGGAAAAGAGCAAACAGAGAGAGGAGCTTGCGGCAGATATTCCCGCAGGGCTGCTCAAGAAGTATGAGACCTTAAGGTCAAACCGTGGAGGCCGTGCCGTTGTTCTTGTTAAGGGCGAGGCGTGCCAGGGCTGCTTTATACATGTTCCGCCACAGCTTTACGTTCAGCTCAGTCGCGGGGAAGATGAACTCATTTCATGCCCGCACTGCCATAGAATCCTGTACGTAGAAGATCAACCCGCACCGGTTTAATAGTATGGCACGCACCCCCGACTCTACCGACCTGGTCAGAGCCTTTTTGCTCGATCTTTCCTGCACCCTCGACCTGGCCCGGACAATAAAAAATCTCGATATTACCACAGAGAGCGCAAGGGAGATCCTTGGCTCTCTTGTGCCGGCGCCGCAGTCGTCCGGCTCTGCTGCTTCGTCTTCCGCCGTGTCACACTCAGAGGCCTACTCCCTTGTCGCCTCCGACGCCACTGCGGATATAGACGCAACCGAGGTCGAGGACGGGGATACGGCCACGTGTACCGCTGGGGCACCGAGCGCAACGGGTCTGTATACCGCCTTTGTAGACGGGGCTTCGCGCGGCAATCCGGGCCTGGCAGGAGCCGGGGTTTTTATCCTCGGCCCCGACGCAAAGCCGTACAAGAGGCTGAAAAAATTTCTCGGCTCAGCCACCAACAACGTCGCCGAGTACTCGGCTCTCATTGCCGCGCTCGAATCAGCACTCCGTTTCGGTATCTGCAGGCTACGGGTGCGGGCCGACTCGGAACTGGTGGTCAAGCAGGTCAACGGGCTGTACAGGGTGAAGAGCCCGGACCTGAAACCGCTCTATGAGCACGTTATGGAGCTTGCGGCCAAGTTCGACTCTTTCGAGATAGCCCACGTTAGAAGAGAGGGCAACGCAGAGGCCGATCAATTGGCTAACGAGGCGATAGATACGAGGCCCGACCTGTCTTGAGTGGTTCAGGCGTATACACTGCGCGCCGGGAGGCTTCGTCGGTATTCATACTTATGCTATAATGTTGTAAACATAGTGCTGGAGGTTGCCAGGCGGCCGCTTTGGGTATTTATTTACCCGCAGAGGAAAGTCCGGACACCACAGAGCAGGGAGGTCGCTAACGGCGACCGGGGGCGACCCCAGGGATAGGACCACAGAAAAGAGACCGCCTGCGCTTTTTGCCTTCGGGTTCTGAAGCGCGGGTAAGGGTGAAATGGCGGGGTAAGAGCCCACCAGCCTGCCGGGTGACCGGCAGGGCTAGGCAACCCCCTCCCGATGCAAAGCCGAATAGGTTCCGTTTTAAGGGTTGCTCGCCCTTGTTCTTCTCCAGGGAAGGCGGCGAAACGGGTAGGCTGCTTGAGCGTACTGGCAACGGTACGCCTAGATGAATGGTCGCCGCTTCGCAACCGCGAAGTTACAGGATCCGGCTTACGGCAGCCTCCAGCATTACTTCTTTCTCTTCTGTTCTTTTACTTTTCAAGTCACAGTAAACCGATTTTAATCAACTATTCAGTCAACCTTAATGTTCTGTTGTAATGATATGAATGAGGATGTCTGTCCTCCATTACCCAACAACTTAAAGAACATACAGCTATTTAAGGGCCGGGGGCCCTGACACCGGGATCCCTGACAAAAGAGATGAAGATCAAGTTCGGCATAAAGATGAAGTTCGTCTTGCTGCTCTCCGTGCTGCTCTTTGTGATGACCTCCACAATGGGGATCATCATGATAGCGAACCAGAGGGGTTCGCTCGAGTACCAGATGCGCTCCATGGCGGGCACCATTACCGACGAGTTTGCCCACGACTCCAAGATACCTATCTTGCAGAAGGACAGCCTTGCGCTAAATATGCTGGTCGACAATATAATGAAGTATCCGGGCATTGCAGACGCCTATGTGTTGGACGACTCTATGGTCATAGAGGGGCAGATGCGACTCCACGACGTCGGCAAAGAGTTCCGAATGGGGCGTGCGATACTTGAGGCCGAGGGGCCGCCGCCGTGGCTGATACATGAGGACGAGGGCGTGCTGAGCTTTGCGGCCCCGATACTCTTTCAGGATACGGTCGTCGGTTATACCGCCGTAACGTTTTCGAGGGACTTTATCGCCGAGAGGGTGCGCAAGGCCACTACAAGCGTTATTATCATAGCGGCCATCGCGATCCTTCTAGTCTCTCTGCTCTCCATTCCGCTTGCCACGCGTCTTCTTCGTCCCATTCTCAGGCTCTTTCAGGGTACGAAAGAGATTGCCATGGGCAACTTCGGCTATCGGATACAGACGCACAAGAGCCATGACGAGGTCGGGGAGCTTGTGCGCTCTTTCAATACGATGGCCGAGGAGCTGGAGAAGAAGGAGCAGCTAAAGGGTGCTTTCAACCGGTATGTCAGTTCCGAGGTGGCCGACGAGATACTGCGCGACCCGGAACGGATACGGCTCGGTGGAGAGAAGCGCAACATCACGGTCTTTTTTGCCGACATACGGGACTTTACCTCGCACTCTTTGCGCATGAGCCCGGAGATGACGGTCGAGCTGCTAAACGCATACTTCACCCTTATTACCCAGATCGTCTTCCACTTCAACGGCACGATAGATAAGTTCATAGGGGACGCTGTCATGGGTGTCTTCGGCTCTCCTGTAAGGGTTCGTAACCACATGGAGCAGGGCCTGAAGGCCGTGGTTGCTATCAAAGAGGCGATAGGCAGGGTGAACGGCGCGAGAGAAAGCGCCGGGCTTGTGCCGTTTCGCATAGGCATAGGGCTGGACTCAGGAAAGGTTATCGTCGGAAATATGGGCTCTAGCGTCAGGATGGAGTACACGGCCGTGGGCGCTGCCGTCAATATAGCCTCGCGCCTCTCCGACGTTGCCGGGCCGGACGAGACGATGATAAGCGCCGAACTTTACGAGAAGGTAAAGGAGAACCTTGTTGTGCGAGGCCCGCGCGAGGCGGTAATAAAGGGCATGGACGGCCCGGTAAGCGTCTACGATATTGTCGGGTTCAAGGGAGAGTGGCAGAGCGAGGTTGAGGACGTTGTGAACAAGGTCACGAGGAATATAGTTATAGATGGCATGGCATCTTAGAATAGTAACTGTAGGTCTGCTGCTCTTTTGCGCGGGCTGCGTGCAGTTTTCCCCCCAGTTCCTTCTCGGCTCCAGCTTCGATAGGGCCCTTTTGCTATGGGAGCAGGGCCTTATTCTCGAAGCCCGCGAGGCGGCCCTTATGGTGGGGCCCGATGATCCGGTTTACAGTAAAGCGCGCGTGCTGCTCGTTAAGATAAAGAGCCTCTCTCGGGAGGTTGCCCGCGAGCACAAGGAGCTTGGCGAGGATTACGAGAAGGCCGGAATAGAGTCGATGGCGATAAAGGAGTACAGGAGGTCGCTTCTGTTCAACCCGTCCAACACTGTGGTTGCAAGAAAGCTCAAGTGGCTCGAAGAGGGCGGCACGGCGGTGGAAGCTGAGGCACAGAAGCGGAGCAAGCCTAAGAAGAAGAGTAAGAAAAAGAAGGTAAAGAGCAAGGCAGCGGAGACCGACCTTGAGGCAACCGCCAACACTCACTATATGCGCGGCAAGGTCTACCTTGAGTCCACGGCCTACCCTGAGGCTATAGAAGAGTTCAATACCGCCCGTGAGTTCGTGCCCGACTTTCTCGACACTGCGGCTCTCTTGGAAAGAGCGGAAAAGAGGCTTGAGCTTCAGATCGATCGCCACTTCAAAAAGGGTATCTCGTACTTTCAGAAAGAGGAGATGGAACTTGCCGTAGAAGAATGGAACAGCGTGCTCAGGCTAAAGCCGTCGCACAAAGACGCTCTTGAGTACAGGGGCCGCGCCGAGCTGATAATGGAGCGGATAAAGAGTATAAAAGAACGGCAGGATCGGCAGGTGAAGTAACCGCGTCCCGCTCCGGGCGCACCCCTGTTTTGCAACTGTGCTCACGATAGTCTAAGATATTGCAGTTTCGGCCCGACTCAATCCCTTGAGTCGGGCCGAAGTACATTTCCCATTCCCTCCGTATCCCACAGTTGCGCTCCGAGTCTACAGCAGGTTAAGAAAAGTAGCACAGTCGGGCTCCATATCGTCCACAGCCGACCTGCTTTACGCAGCGTGAATGGAGGGCTTTTCAGGCCCCGGCATGGTCGGGTAATCTGCCGATAAGGCAAAAGAAATTGCCAAATATCGCTTGACAAATTTCTCCTTCAGGCTTATAGTTGTCCGGTAGAGTGGTATGAAGTGGTATAAAGTGGGAGCAAACTCTACCTGCCCCCGCTCTGCTCCTTTCCGGCCCTTTTGCGCCAGAGATGGTACGCAGGGGTCGCACAGAAGGTTCCGAAAGGGTTGAAAGGTCTGTTTTTGGGCTGTTTTTTGCTCTTTTGCGCTGCTTTTCCGGCTTTTCCGGTTCACGTTTTTTTAGGAGAGAAGATGTTCAGAGGACGGTTTGAACATACACTTGATGGAAAGGGAAGGCTCTCTATTCCATCCCGGTTCCGCGAGACCCTGAACGAGCGGTACGACCCGCGCCTGATCGTTACCAAATACGACGGCTGCCTTGTCGCCTACCCTTTTACCGAATGGCAGAAACTTGAAGAGAAGGTTCTGGCGCTGCCTCAGTTCAATAAAGATTCGAGAAAACTTCTGAGGATCTTCTGCTCCAGCGCCACAGAGTGCGCCATAGATAAACTCGGTCGAATACTTATTCCGCAGACAATTCGTGAGTACGCAAAGCTCGATAAGGAGGTAATGCTTATCGGCGCGCTGCGCTATGTAGAGATATGGTCTAAAGAGGCCTGGGATACTTTGGAGGCCGATACGACAGAGGGCGAGGTTGTAGATACCCTTGAGCGGCTTGGACTCTGAGAGCTTTGTTCACCGGTCGGTTCTGCCGTGTGAAGTGGTAATGGCGCTCGGCTGTGCTCCCGGCAAAGTCTATGTGGACGGCACGCTCGGAGGCGGAGGCCACGCCGAAGAGCTGCTAAAGGCGAGCGCGCCGGATGGTCGCGTTATCGGCATAGATCAGGACTCTGATGCAGTAGAGGCCTCTGAAAAGAAGCTAAAAGTATACGGCGACCGTGTCACAATTGTCAGAGAGAGTTTTACGGCTATGCGCACCGTGCTCGACTCTTTGGGTATTGCTCAAGTAGACGGCGTGCTGCTCGATCTCGGTGTATCGACGCATCAGCTTACGAGCCCGACGCGCGGCTTCAGCTTTCGGTCCGACTCGAGACTGGACATGAGGATGGACGACAGGGCCGGGTTCAGCGCATACGAGGTAGTCAACGGTTACGAAGAGACCGAGCTTGCGAGAATCTTCAAATTCTACGGCGAAGAGCGTTTCGCTCATCGCATAGCCAAAGCGATAGTCAAGGCGCGCGCTTCGAGGCCTATAGAGGGTACGAGGGCTCTTGCGGAAGTAGTAGTGGGGGCCATACCAGCGAAGTTTCATGGCCGCAAGACGCATCCGGCCACAAAGGTCTTTCAGGCGATACGCATAGTCGTGAACGACGAGATGGAGAGTCTCAAAAAGGGCATAGAGGCGGGTATCGCCTCTTTGGCACCGGGCGGCAGAATGGCGGTAATATCTTTTCACTCTCTCGAAGACAAGATAGTGAAGAGGGCCTTTGCCGAGTTGGCCGACCCATGTATCTGCCCGCCAAGGGCTCCGGGCTGCGTCTGCGGGCGTGTTGCTACGGTTAAGCTCCTTAAGCGCGGGTCTATAAAGCCGGGCACGGCCGAGCTGGAGGCGAACCCCAAGGCGCGCAGCGCAAGGTTAAGAGCAATAGAAAAGCTATAGAGAGCTGAGCACAGAGTTCGAGTTCAGGTGACCGGAGGCAGAGTGGGCAGTATCGCAAGCAGCAAGGCAGGCACGGCAGGAACATTGAGGGCCCAGAAGGTGAGGTCGCGGCGCAACGTGCGCGACATGAGCTTTATCTATACCGCAGTCTTTTGCGCCTCTATCTGCCTTACGGTGCTCTGCGGCTATATCTGGTCGCGCATAACGGTTGTCTCTATCGGTTACGACATATCGAGCGCCAACACCGCCAGAGACAATCTCATAGAGCAGAACCGGAGACTCGTAATAGAGTTTGAGAGGCTCAAGAGCCCTGAGCGCATAGAAGGGATAGCTTCGCGGGAACTCAACCTTGTTCACCCAAGAAGGGAGCAGGTGGTCGATATAAGATGAAGAGACGAGGTGCGAAGCAGGCTAAGCCCGAAGGGCTGCTGAAGGTTCGCGTACTATTCGTTACAGCGATCCTGCTCTGTCTCTTTGCGGCCATTTTAGCAAGAGCCTTCCATCTTCAGGTCATCGGGTCCGACTCGTACAAGAAGAGAGCCAACGATCAGCACATAGCCTCCATTACGGTAAACTCCAAGCGGGGCGACATCTATGACAGAAACAGTTCAGAGCTGGCAGTAAGCGTCAACGTAGACTCGGTCTACGCAAAGCCTGCTGAGATAAAGTCTACCAGAAGTACTGCAAAGATGCTCTCTGCCGTACTCGGGGTCAGTGTTTCGAAGGTGGAAAAGAAGTTGCGCTCCAAACGGAGTTTTGTCTGGCTCAAGCGCCAGATTGACCTTACCGGTCAGAGCAGAGAAAAGATACTCTCCGTTGAGGGTTTGAATCTGGTCAAGGAGCCGCGGCGGTTCTATCCCAACAGCTCGCTCGCCTCAAACCTGATCGGCTTTACCGGCGTAGACTCCGTGGGGCTCGAAGGCCTAGAGCTTTACTACGACGATGTGCTTCGCGGCTCGGCGCGCAAGGTGGCCGGACAGAGGGACGCAAAGGGCAGGCTTCTGATGTACGAAGATGCCGACAAGGCCTCTCCCATAGAGGGCTTGAGAGTTGAGCTTACGATAGACAAGACGATACAGTATATCGCGGAGAAGGAGCTTAAGGCAGCGATAGAGACGAGCGGGTCAAAGGGAGGCATGGCGATCGTTATGAACCCGGAGACCGGCGAGGTGCTCGCTCTGGCCAACGCGCCGACCTTCGACCCGAACAATTATAGAAAGTACACCCCTGCCGAGTGGCGCAACAAGAGCGTTACCGACGTCTCCGAGCCGGGAAGCGTTATGAAGTCGTTCGTTATGGCGGCGGCCTTAGAAGAGGGCGTGGTCGAACCGAACGAGATCTTCTTCTGCGAGAACGGCAAGTACAGGGTCGCGAACCGGACGATACACGACAGCAAGAAGCACGGCTGGCTCTCGGCCTCTCAGATAATTAAGTACTCCAGCAACATCGGCTCTTTGAAAATAGGACGCAAGCTCGGCCCCGAGAGACTCTACAGGTACCTGCGCGCCTTCGGCTTTGCGGACAAGACCGGGCTCGACCTGCCGGGCGAGGCGTCGGGCAGGCTTGCCCACTACTCCGACTGGTCTAAGGTTACGCTCGAGACGGTCAGCTTCGGTCAGGGGATATCGACCACAGGGGTGCAGCTAACGACAGCGTTCTCGGCCATTGCGAACGGCGGCTTCTTAATGCGCCCTTATATTGTCAAGGCGGTGGTGGACCCCAGAGGCGAGACTGTGCGCGAGACTAACCCGGCGATCGTCAGGCGCGTTATAAGCTCCGAGACCGCCAAGACCGTTACGAAGATGCTCATAGGCGTTACCGAAGAGGGCGGAACCGGCACCCTGGCCACCTCCGCCTCCTTTGAAGTAGCCGGCAAGACGGGAACCGCGCAGAAGCCGGATCTTGTAAACGGCGGTTATCAGAAGAAGGGCTACATCGCCTCCTTTATCGGTTTTGTTCCGGCTCTGAACCCGAAGCTCGTTATCTACGTTGCACTCGACGAGCCCGCAGGAGACAACTACCACGGCGGCACAATCGCTGGGCCGGTCTTCTCTGCAATAGCCGGTCAGAGCCTCTCATATATGGGAATCTTTCCGGACAACCCTATCACCGGGCCGGTGGCCGAAAAGGCTGAGTTGAGGTTTCGTCTTGCAAGCGGAGAGAAGTCTGAGCTTAAGGTAAAGAGGCACAAGGCGCTTGTCGGCGGCAGCCTCTCGGAGCGCGCGGCAAGAGAGCTTGAGACAGTAGAGATGCCGGACTTTACGGCCAAGAGCATGAGAGCGGTTCTGAGAACGGCGCTCGCAGCCGGAGTAGAGGTAGAGTTTCGCGGCTCCGGCAAGAGCTACAACCAGAAACCGGCTCCAGGCAGTCTCCTTACCGGGGACGACTCCGTGGTTGTCTGGTTCAGGTAGCCGTCCGGGCCAAAAGAGCAAGAGTAAAAGTAAGAGTTAAGAGCGAGCCGAGAGTTAGCTGAAGAGTAAGCCGAGAGTTAGAATGACACTAGAAGAGCTTATAGCCGGACTTGCCGGACTCGCCGGGCCTGAATGTAGCGCGGAGGCCGACCCCGACTTCGACGCAGCCGGGGTCGAGGTAACCGGAGTCCACTCGGACTCAAGAAGCGTAGAACCCGGTGGGCTCTTCGTGGCAATCGCGGGCGAAGTGGCCGACGGCAACGACTATATCTCTTCGGCAGTTGAAAAGGGCGCGCGCTCGGTAGTGGTCGAGCAGGGGCACGAAACGGCTTGCAAAGATGTTTTAGCCAATAGCGCGCTTTTGGATTCAGTAACGGTTGTTGTCGTGCCGGACGTTCGAGAGGCGCTGAGCGTTCTGGCGAGCCGGTTCTACGGTGTGCCTTCCGAGTCGCTGACGCTTGTAGGGATAACAGGCACCAACGGCAAAACAACGGTCGCCTACATCGTAGAGTCTATACTGAAAGAGGCCGGTTACTCGACAGGTGTTATCGGCACGATCAATTGCAGGTACGCGGGAAAGACGGTAACGGCCACGCATACGACTCCGGGGCCGGTCGAGCTGCACCGGGTACTAAGAGAGATGGTAGACGCCGGGGTTACGCACTGCGTAATGGAGGTCTCGTCTCATGCCCTTGAGCAGAAACGGGTTCACAGTTGCCGCTTTAGCGCAACGGTCTTTACGAACCTTACGCACGAGCACCTCGATTACCACAAGAATATGGAGGAGTACTTTCAGGCCAAGTCCCTGCTCTTCTCTTTGTTGAAAGAGGGCGCGCCGGAGACAGGTAAGGGCAATGGCAACGGGGCAAAGAGACGCTCGGTTACCGACCCGATCATAAATATAGACGACTCGTGGGGACGCAGGCTCTACGGAGAGCTGCCCTTCAGTCTTACTTACGGTCTGGACTCGGAGGCCCAGATGCGCCCCGTCGAGCACGTGCTCGAATCCGACTCGATAAAAGCGGTCGTTGAAACACCGCGCGGAGCCATAAAGATAGAGTCCGCGCTTATAGGCGAGTACAACCTCTACAATATTTTAGCCTCCCTATCCGTTGCGTACTCGCTCGGAGTTGGGTGCGACGCGATTGAGCGCGGCATTACCGCGCTAAAGAAAATTCCGGGCCGGTTGGAGCCTGTGCCGGTTCCGGGCGCGAGTTTCAGGGCCTATGTCGATTATGCCCATACAGCGGACGCCCTTGAGCGTGTGCTCGGAGAGCTGGAGCGGATAACCGTTGGCCGGTTGATTACGGTCTTCGGTTGCGGAGGAGACCGCGACCATGAGAAGCGGCCCGAGATGGCAAGAGCCGCTTCTCGCCACTCTACGGTCTCGATAGTAACGTCGGACAACCCGCGAGACGAGTCTCCGGGCGCGATCATAGAAGAGGTAGTTGCCGGCATGGCCGGCATAGAGGGTCTGGAAAGAGTCCATCCTGGGGAGGGGGGCGTAGGCGACGAAGCGGTTGCCGGTAAAGGCAAGTGCTTTATGGTCATAGAGGAGCGGCGCGAGGCGATACGGCGCGCGGTTGCAATTGCCGGAGCGTCAGACACCGTGTTGGTGGCAGGCAAGGGGCATGAAGATTACCAGATAGTGCGGGGCGTAAAGCACCACTTCGACGATATAGAGGAGTTGAGAGCGGCTGTGACGGAACTCACGGTCTAAGCCTCTACAAGTGGCATACTCTCAAGCAGGCGATTATTTAAGGCACGGCACGAGTAACGGTATAGAGCAAAGGACCGGTCTTTATCGAATGGACTTTAGCGTAAACGACATATTGGGGGCGGTACGCGGAACCCGTATTTCAGGTAGTGGAGAGACACGGGTCACGGGCCTGTCCATCGACTCGCGCACGACCGGGCCCGGAGACTGTTTCGTTGCGCTAAGGGGGCCGAACTTCGACGCTCACGCCTTTTTAGGCGACGTAGTGGACAAGGGCGCTTCTTTGCTGGTGGTCGAGCGAGTAGAGTTCGACGTTCCAGAAGGTCTCGCAGTCATAAAAGTAGAAGACACCATGACCGCGCTTGGCGACATGGCGGCCTACGTCCGCTCCGTCAGCTCCATACCTCTGGTGGCCATAAGCGGGAGTACGGGCAAGACCACCACGAAGGAGATGGTAGCCTCTATTCTGGAGTGCTCCCGGAGGGTCTTGAAGACCGAGGGCAACAAGAACAATCTTGTCGGCATGCCCCTTACGCTCCTCAGGCTCAAGAGCAACGATCAGATGGCGGTTGTAGAACTCGGCATTTCGGAGCCGCATGAGATGGCCAGACTCGTAGAGATAGCTCTTCCCGACGTTGCGTTAATAACGAACATCGGCGCCGGGCATCTTGAGAGCCTTGGGAGTCTTGAGGGGGTGGCAAAGGCTAAGTCGGCCCTCTTTACCGATTCGTCCCCCGGGTGTACGCGCGTTGTCAATCTCGACGACGAACTTGTTCGGAAGATTTATGAGAGTTACGCGCGCGAACGCGCTCATGCGCATTCGCGCTCCCAAGAGTCGGCCCACGTTACCTTCAGTCTTCGCGGCCCGTCCGACGTCTCCGTGCCCTCGTATGAGGTTCTCGAAGGTTTGGCCGGAGTGGATGTCGAGTACGACGTCAGGGGAGAGCGTTTAAAGGTCAGGCTTTCTTCTCCGGCTCTTTGTAACGTAATGAACGGGGCTGCTGCAATTGCCGCCGTGCTGCCGTTAGGGGCCAGTTTGAGTGAGATCAAGGAGGGGCTCGAAAGGTTCACTCCAGCAAAGGGCCGCGTCGGAGTTACGCATGTCAACGGAGTAACGGTAATAGACGACACCTACAATGCGAATCCCGACTCGATGGAGGAGGCGTTAAAGACGCTTTCGTTCGCCTCAGGCAGAAAAGTTGCCGTGGTCGGAGATATGCTGGAGATCGGCACGGGCGCGGAATGCGCCCATGCCGGAGTCGGTAAGCGCGCGGCGGAGCTTGGCATAGATGTTCTGGTGGCAATAGGAAGCATGGCCGATACTGTTGCGCACGGCGCGTTACTTGCGGGGCTCGACTCCGACTCGGTCTTTAACTTTACCGACAAGGCTTCGGCTACCGAGGCGCTCGGCACTATTGTGCGCCGAGGAGACTCGGTGCTGGTAAAGGCGTCGAGAGGCATGGGGCTAGAATCGATAGTAGAGGCTATTGGCGGAATAATCGAGCGGGGCAGACAGGACACTACTGCCTGCAACTGAGGAAGGTCGGACTACTAAACAGATGCTCTACTACTTTTTATATCCGTTGGCAAAGTACCATACAATCTTCAACGTATTTCAGTACATTACGTTCAGGACTATCTACGCTATGGTCACGGCCCTTGTGCTCAGTTTTATCTTCGGTCCGTATATCATAAAGAAGTTGAAGCACATGCGGGTTGGCGAAGTGGTGCGCGGAGACGGCCCGGCCACCCATGCGGTAAAGAGCGGCACGCCTACAATGGGCGGGGCGCTGATTATAATGGTAGTGATGGTGTCGCTCCTGCTGTGGGGCAACCTCGACAATGTATATATCTGGATACTCTCCTTCGTTACCGTCGGCATGTGCGTTATCGGTTTCTTAGACGACTACTCGAAGGTCATCAGCAAAACAGGAGGGCTCAGGGCCGCCACAAAGATACTTGCGCAGATAATAGTGGCGCTCATCGCCTCGCTGGCGCTCTACTATACGGACTTCGACACAGGGGTCAGCCTGCCGTTCTTCAAGGGCGTGCTCTTCGATATCGGATGGCTCTACGTGCCGTTCTCGGTAATCGTTATAGTCGGCACCTCGAATGCCGTTAACCTGACCGACGGGCTAGACGGCCTTGCGATAGGCCCTATGATAATCTCTGCCGGAACCTTTATGCTTCTGGCTTATGTAGTAGGCCATCTGAAGATAGCCGGTTACTTAGGCGTAGTGCATGTGCCTATGGCCGGAGAGCTTGCGGTCTTTGCGGCCTCTATGACAGGGGCGAGCCTCGGTTTTCTCTGGTTCAACACCTACCCGGCGCAAGTCTTTATGGGAGACGTCGGGTCGCTGCCGCTCGGAGGCGCGCTCGGTATGCTGGCCGTTATGACGAAGCAGGAGTTCGTGTTGCTGATAGTCGGCGGTATCTTCGTCGTAGAGGCGCTCTCTGTAATAACGCAGGTCGCCTCGTACAAGCTTACCGGTAAGCGGGTTTTTGCCATGGCGCCGATCCATCACCATTACGAACTGAAGGGGTGGGCCGAGCCGAAGATAATTGTCAGGTTCTGGATAATCTCCATTATGCTGGCGCTACTTGCGATAAGTACGCTCAAGATAAGATGATAACTTTAACTGCCGATAACCGCGCTGAGGCCGGAGATATTGACACAAGGCTAAGCAAAGCGTTCAACCTGGGGGCGGGTATGCTCGTACGGGCTACCGAAGAGCTAAAGTTGAAAAAGATAGTTGTGGTCGGACTCGGAGTATCGGGGGCCGCCTCTGCGCGCTTTGCGATAAAGTGCGGCGCTACGGTCGTGGTTACGGACTCAAGACCGGCCTCGGAAGTTCCGGTCTCTGAAGAACTCATTGGGCTCGGTGCCGAGTTTGTTCCCGATACCGTGGCGGAGTCGATGCTTGTCGGGGCCGATATGGTAGTGGCCAGCCCCGGAGTTCCGCGTTCGGCTCCGATTCTCAAGGCCGCTAAAGAGAGAGGCACAGAGATAGTCTCCGACATCGAACTCGCCTCGCGCTACATAGACGTGCCGATAATCGCGGTCGCCGGGACCAACGGCAAGAGCACGGTGGTAACGCTCCTCGGCGCTATCTTGATGGCGGCAGGAAAGAGTCTCTTTATCGGCGGTAATATCGGAACACCCGTTACCGAGTACTTCAATCTTGATACAAGGCCCGACCTCTGTCTCTTAGAGGTCAGCTCTTTTCAGCTAGAACATATCGACACCTTCGCCCCTGCTGTGGCGGTGATGCTAAACATAACCGAAGACCACCTTGAGCGGTACGCTGATTTTGACGACTACGCGGCCACGAAGCTCGGGATCTTCGACAAGCAGGGCGCAGATTGTCTTGCGGTAGTAAATGCCGGAGATCTCAAGATAGCCTCCATTTTAACGGTTCGCGGCACGGGCTTTGTGGGCCACCCGCCGGACGCGCCGCGCGTTGTGCCGTATACGACCACCGGCACTATAGGCGACGGGCTCTACATAAGGGAGTCGGGTATAGTATACGCCGGGGCCGAAGCCGGAGAGGGCGAGGTCTACTCTACCGAGAAGTGCTCGCTAAAGGGGCTGCACAACATAGAGAATATGATGGCCGCAATAGCAGTTGCGCGGCTCTTGCATATCGATAAAGAGATAATAGATGAGGTGCTCTATCGGTTCAAGGGTCTTAGCCACAGGATGGAGACGGTTAGAACCCTCGGCGGCGTTACCTATATAGACGACTCGAAGGGTACGAACGTCGGCGCTTTAAAGATGGCGCTAAAGGGAATAGACTCTCCGGTGATTCTGATCGCCGGAGGGGTCGATAAGGGTGGAGATTACTCGGTGCTGCTGCCGCTCGTTAAAGAGAAGGTAGAGCGCATGATCCTCATCGGTGAATCGAAGCACAAGATGGAACGGGCGCTCGGAAACGTTACCGATGTCATAGAGGCCGAGACGATGGAGGAGGCCGTTAAGGTAGCCTATGAGAGCGCAGAGGACGGCATGGTAGTGCTGCTCTGTCCGGCTGGCGCGAGTTTTGACATGTTCAAAAGCTACGCAGAGCGCGGAGAGCGTTTCAGCTCTTCGGTTATGGCGCTCGAAGTAGACCAAGAGTCGGCAGATGAAGAAGAGCCGAGCGCCTCGGGCGAAGGCTGGGACCTCGGCACTAAAGATAAAGAGAAATAAAGAGAGGTAAGGAGAGATGGAGTACGATGCGTTTTAAGGAGATGGATAAAATTCTCATAGTCTCCACCCTCGCCCTTCTGGTCGTGGGCATCGTCATGGTCTACTCGTCGAGTTCCATAATGGCGAGCAACAAGTTCGGCGACGAGTACTTCTTCGTCAAGAAGCATCTCGTCTTCGCTCTCGGCGGGCTTGTGCTCTTTGTGGTCGCCTCCAAGGT
>JADFVP010000064.1 GCA_015222595.1 Pseudomonadota bacterium | reverse complement strand
TGTGTCGTCCCCGGTGCTGCCGCAGGACATCAGGGTCAGACCTTTGTCACGCGGTTCCTGCCCTCTGCCTTCGAGTTGTACAGTGCCTTGTCTACCTCATCTATCAGCTGTTCCTTGCTCTTTATGCCGTCCTTCGGGTGGTACGTTCCGACACCGACGCTTATGGTGAACTTTATATTGGCCCCGTCGTGCTCTACTCCGAGTGGTACGATGCCGGCCCTCAGCTTCTCTGCAAAGATCTCTCCGTCTTCGTGGCACATGTTCGGCAGCAGCACGGCAAACTCGTCTCCGCCTATGCGCGCGCCCATGTCGGACTGCCTTATGGTCTGCTGTATATACTTGCCAAGGGTCACCAGCACCATGTCTCCGCACTTGTGCCCTCGTGTATCGTTTATCTCCTTGAAGTTGTCTATGTCGAGCAGTATCAGCGTGAAGCAGCTCAGGTACCTTTCGGCGCGGCTCATCTCCTTCTCTATCATCTCGTGAAAGAAGCGGTGGTTGTAGAGTTCTGTCAGGGAGTCTTTATACGCCATCTCCTTGTACTCGATGTTAGACTCTGTCAGCTCAGCCGTCAGGTTCTCTGCCTTGTCGCAGTTCTCTTTCATCTCTTTTACGATATGTATGTACGAGGCCCCGACCTTTGCAAGCTCCTCATTCGCCTCTTGCAGTATCTCTGAGCACGGGCGCATGTTCTCGGCGGACAGCTCAAAGGTAGAGAGTGTCTCCATAGTCTTTTCAGAGACCTCGTTGATATATGTGGTTATATTCTCTATGTCGAAGTCGTACTGCTCTGTTAATACCTCGGTAAGTTCCTGGAGCCGCCTGGCGCTGAGATCGCTGTGCAGTATGGCGCTTGTCAGGTCCCCGATGTTGAGTGCGGATGCGAGTACCGGATACTCGGGCGGACAGTTCTTTAAGGTGTGCTGGTATGCGATAGGTATATAGATCTCCTTGGGAAGTCCCCACTCTTTTAAGAGCCCGCGTCCCACTTGCTGGTGGTCGTAGCCGAAGACCTCGGTCTCTATCTCTACAAGGGAGTTGCTCGACCTTTTTTTCATGTTGAGTACCTGCTGGAACTTCTCCGGCTGGCAGATGTGCATGACCATTATGCCTATGTCCATGAGGAGCGCCGTTACGAATGCGCCTTCGAGATTGAGACCCAGCCTCTGAGAGATTATTTCGGCCGCTACCGCAGAGGTGACGGACCTCTTCCAGAAGTACTTGTTGTCAAAGCCCTCGTGGGTATCTTTGTTCATCTCGTCGATGATTACAAAAGAGAGAGCTATATTCTTTATGGCGTTCATCCCTAAGAGCCCTACCGCCTTGTCGATGCTCTTTACCGGAGCCATAAGCGAGTAGAGGGGCGAGTTGACGAGCTTCAGGGTCTTGACCGTGAGGTTCGGATCCGTTGAGATAATAGGCGTAAGGTCGCCGAGAGAGAAGTTCTCATTCCGGCAGGTCTCTACTATCCTGAGCCCGACAACCGGAAGGGTCGGTATCTTGACGGAAGCGCCGTTTAGCAGAGTATCGAGTATGGCGACGTTTGTTGTCATGGTAAAAGTTTCCAGTCCTTATTGGGCGTGTAGGGTTGTAAAGAGAGTTCGCGTGCGTCTGGTTTATAGTTTTCGGACATAGTATATATATCGTCCGGCGTGTCGAAATCTTGACAGATATTGCTCGGATAAGAGCAATAAATAGACGGTTTTTGTGCCATATTGGATGAAGTTAAGAGGGCGGCTCTTTTTGTGTACGGTCTTACGGCGTAAGGTCTGGTTTTCAGGCTGCTTTTTCAGGGGAGTAGACGGTCTGTTGGAAAACTCCCCCCGGCAGGGCTGCCGGGGGGAGAGAGACTTCTAAAGGCTCTTCAGGTACTTTACAAGCTCATCTGCGTCCTGCGCTTTGATTCCGAGCTTAGGCATAGCTATAGGGAACTTTTTATACTTCTTTTCGGCGCCTGAACGGCCGTTCATGATAGTGCTCTTTATCGCTCCGGCCGGGCCTTTAATGAAGTCGCTTCCGGCAAGCATGGGCGCCATGCCAGGTTTGCCCTGCGCGGTGGCCCCGTGACAGACCGAACACTTCGATTTAAAAATTGATGCTCCGCTTGCAGCCATTGCAGAACCCGAAAATGCCAAGAGCGTTACAGCCATTACTGCGATGATAATGTTACGCATAACAGTGTCTCCTTTACTCGATTATAAAAAAGTTTTAGTCCGTACAGGTGTGATGAGAGCTGTCCTGATGTTAAAGAAAAAGTACATGTTAAGCCTACTCCTAATACTGGAATTGTCAAACCAATGGGGTAAATAAGTTGGCCCGCAGCCGGTTGTTGGCCCGGAGGCCTCTTTAGCCTTGACATACAGCAAGGCTGTTGGGATAATGAATCGAGCTAAGTTGCCGTAAAATCGACTAAACTTCCGCCCCATTGAGGTGCGCAGAGTACGGTGCCCATGATAGATATGTTTCACGTCTCAAAGTCCTACGATGGAAATACGAAGGCCCTTGACGACGTTACTATTAAGATAGACAAGGGGGAGTTCCTCTTCATTACCGGCCCTAGTGGCGCCGGTAAGTCCACCCTGCTGAAGATTATCTTCGGCTCCGAGAGCCCCACCGAGGGGCAGATCATAATAGACGGTAGAAATTACTACCGAATCCCCAGAAAAGAGATTCCGCCGCTTCGGCGCAGAATAGGCTTTGTCTTTCAGGACTTCAAGCTACTGTCGAACAAGACCGTCTACGAGAACGTCGCGCTTGCGCTAAACGTTATGGGTGTGGGCCAAAGGGAGGTGAGGCGTCGGGTTCTTCGAATTCTCTCGTACCTCAAGATCCAGCACAGGGCCAACTTCAGCCCCATGTCGCTCTCCGGCGGAGAGCAGCAACGGGTGGCCATTGCGCGCGCGCTCGTTAAGGAGCCTGCGATAATACTCGCCGACGAGCCTACAGGAAACCTCGACCCCGAACTCTCTATCGACACCATAGAGCTTTTCAAGGAGGTCAACAACAAGGGCACCACCGTTATTATTGCGACCCACGACAAGAGCCTTATAGAGCGGTACGCCAAGCGCACGGCGCACCTAGAAGCCGGGAGGTTTACGTACTGATGGGCCCCGTCTCTAATGCTCTATACTTTATAACCGACGCCCTCGGTTCGCTAAGAGCCAATACCCTGACGGCGCTCTTCACCTCGGTGACGCTCGGCTTTGCGCTCGCTATCTTCGCCCTCTTTGCGCTCCTGTTTATGAACCTCAACTTCGCGCTAGGCACTCTCGGCGACAGGACCAACGTTGTGGTCTACTTCGACGGAGCTACCAAAGGGGCCGAGGTCAAGAAGTACTCCACGCTCATCGAGGCCGCCGAAGGTGTGCGCTCGGTGACGTACGTCTCTTCGGCTACTGCGCTCGGCGAGCTGAAGAGCGAGTTCGGCGGGCAGGATCTTTTCAGCGGGATAGATTCCGCCATGCTGCCGGCCTCTTTCGAGGTTATGATAGAGACCGAGTACCGCGAGCCGGAGGACTTAGCCGGTGTGGTAGCGGGGCTCAAAAAGCTCAAATGGGTAGAGTCGGTCGAGTACTCGGCCGAGTGGGCCGCCACGCTCTCTTCGGTGCTAAGGTTCGTCGAGGTAGCGGCTCTCGCCTTCGGCCTCTTTCTCGCCATTGCCACCATCTTTATAATCACGAATACCATACGCCTAACGGTCTACGCCAGGCGCGACGAAATAGAGGTGATGCGCCTTGTCGGCGCTTCGGACTTCTTTATAAAGGCGCCGTTCTTTATAGAGGGCGTGGTGCAGGGGCTCTTCGGCGGGTTGATCTCTCTGGGGCTTCTGTTGCTCTGGAGGTGGATTCTCGCAGCCAACATACCGGACTATCTGAGCTTCATGGTGGTTCTTCCCGCCTCTACCGTAACGCTCCTTATAATTCTCGTTTTAGCGGGTGTGGCAACAGGGGTTGCCGGCAGCTTTATTTCGATGGCCAAATTCATGAAGATATAAAAGTATGAAGTCAACGACACTCCTCTGCGCAACCGTTCTGTTCGTGGCGTTATCGCTCTTAGCTTCACCCGCTATCGGCGCCGATAAGGGCAGCTTCTCTTCGCAAGAGAAGAGGCTCGAAGAGGTGGAGCAGAAGCTCGACAGCGCCAAGGCGAAGGTAAAGAAGTACAAGCGCAAAGAGTCCACCGTGCTCGGCGAGATACACAGGATAAACCGCACGCTCTCCTCGCGCAGAAAAGAGCTTAAGCGGGCGGAGCGCAGTATAAGGTCGCTAAAGAAAAAAATAATTAAGGCCGACTCCAGTGTCGCGCTTATGGAGCGCGAGCGCAAGGCGCTAAAAGCGCGGCTCGCCACTCGTCTGGTGGCTATCTACAAGATGCGCGGCGGCGGGGTGCTGAACGTGCTCTTCTCCGTAGATGCTCGGGAGCCTGTGTCGGTTGCAAGGCGGCACAAGTACCTCTCCGTTATAATGGACTCCGACCGCGTGCTTCTCGAAAAGTACGATGCAAAGGTCAAGAGGCTCAGGGCAGAGACTGAGAAACTGGAGAAGTTGCGCAGAAGCAAAGAGGAGTCCCGGCGCGTGATGATCGCCAAGAAGAGCGAGGCCGAGAGGCTAAAGAGAAGCAAGGGCTCGCTCTTAAGGAAGGTCAAGCGGCAGAAGGACCGCTCTATGAAGATTGCCACCGAGCTTGAGGTGGCGGCCAAAGAGCTTCAGGGGCTGCTGGAAGAGCTTCGGGCGGATCGCGGCGGTTATGCAGTTTCGGGTTTTTCCCGTATGCGCGGCAAGCTGCCGAGGCCGGTAAAGGGACGCATAGCGGCAAAGTTCGGCAAGGTTCGGCATCCGCGCTTTAGAACCGTAACCTTCAATAACGGAATAGTCATAGAGGCCCCGACCGGCAAAGCGGTAGAGTCCGTCTACGCGGGCAAGGTCGTCTTTACGGGCTGGCTCAAGGGGTACGGCCAGTTGATGATAGTCGATAACGGCGGCGGCTTCTATACCCTCTACGCCTATCTCGACAAGATATTGAAGGAGCGCGGAGATCTCGTTACAGAGGGCATGGAGATAGGGCTTGTCGGGGATACCGGGCCCAGAGACTCTTCCGGGCTCTACTTCGAACTTCGCGAACGGGGCGTGCCGAAAGATCCAGAGAGGTGGCTATCGAAGAGGTAGAGAGTGTGCTATACTTGGCATGCCTTTTGGCGGTATGTGAGCATGGTCGCATACCGCTCCGTTGTATCTGTATACTGTAGCTGTATAATAAACTGACCCGCCCCATTGGCGGGAAACAATAGTCGATAGTAGAGTGAGAGTCAAGGAGGATAGATGATTAAGCGGTTTTTCAGCCCGAAGGTTCTAAGCGGCATACTGGTATTGGCAATAGCCCTGACAGCGGCGCAGTGGATACTCTCTCGCCAGGTGGTTGCGGTGCAGAACGAGACCTACAAGTCGCTCAAGATCTTTGCCGACGTGCTCGGCATAGTGCAGAAAGATTATGCCGAAGAGAAGGAGTCCAAGGAGCTTATCTACTCTGCGCTAAAGGGCATGATAAAGAAGCTCGACCCGCACTCCAGCTTCCTGACCCCCGATGATTATAAAGAGATGCAGATAGATACCAAGGGAGTCTTCGGAGGCATCGGCATAGAGATATCTATGCGAGACGGTGTCTTGACGGTCGTCTCTCCTATAGAGGACACTCCGGCCGACAGAGCGGGAATAGAGGCCGGAGACAAGATAGTTAAGATAGAGGATAAGTCGACAAAGGATATGTCGCTTACCGATGCCGTAAAGCTGATGCGTGGAAAGAAGGGGACGGAACTCAATATCCATATAATGAGAGAGTCGTTCAACAAGCCGAAGCTCTTTACTCTCACCCGTGCGCGCATAAAGATAAAGAGCGTAAAGTTCGAGAAACTCGACGACGGTTTCGGATACGTCAGATTGGCTCAGTTTCAAGAGAACAGCTCGAAGGAGATAAGGAAGGCGCTCAAGAAAATAACCCCTGAGGGGGGCCTCAAAGGTCTTGTGCTCGACCTCAGGAACAACCCCGGCGGGCTTCTTACCGAGGCGGTAGGCGTCTCGGACATCTTCCTGGACTCCGGGATGATAGTCTACACCAAGGGAAGAGACGACGTGGCTAAGATGGAGTTTAGGGCCGACGCCGAAGGCACTGAGCCGGACTATCCGGTAATTGTGCTCGTTAACGGCGGGTCTGCCAGCGCTTCGGAGATCGTTGCCGGAGCGTTGCAGGATCATAAGCGGGCGGTAATCCTGGGTACCCAGAGCTTCGGCAAGGGCTCTGTGCAGACCATTATTCCGCTCACCGACGGCTCAGCCGTACGGCTGACCACCTCCAAGTACTATACGCCTTCGGGCAGGTCTATACAGGCCAAGGGCATAGAGCCCGATATTATCGTAGAGGCCGCAGGCCCGCAGATGCATGTCAAGGAGAAGGATCTTGAGGGGCACCTTGAGGCCGAGAAGGGCAGCGACAAAGAGGCCGACAAGAAAAAGAAGAAGATAAAGATCAAGGAGTCCGCAAAGAAGAACGGAAACGGCTCCGCAGACGAGAAGGCCGAGGATATTCAGCGCACAAGGGCGATAGATTACCTGAAGAGCTGGCATATCTTCAAGGGCATGTTGAGCGATGCAAGTTAGCGTGGTGCTTTAGATGGCCACGCGCAAGAGCCCCGGAAAGAAGACCGGCCAGAAGACCGGAAAGAGGAGGTCAGCCGCCGGAAGGCGCGCCAGCGGGCGCACCCTCGCTGTCTGGCTGGGCACTGTTGCGGTTGCGACTGCGGTCGTTACGGCCCTCTTCTTTATCTTTATCGCTCCAGCTATCTTCCATACCGGCCCGGTCACAGATGAGATTGGCGAGGCTTCGCTCGATAGGGCCAAGAGCTACCCTGAGACCGACGCCGAGATACCGGATGTGCGCGATCGGTTCAAGGACTATACCCTTGAAGGTTCTCTAAAGAGCGCGCGCATTGCGATAGTCATAGACGACTTCGGGTACGACATAAAGCGTCTTAGAAGGCTCTTCGGCGTTGATGCCGAGATAGCCGTGGCCGTGCTGCCGCACCAGAAGTACTCTACGGCTAGCGCAGAGGAGGCCCACCTGCATGGGTGGCAGGTGCTGCTGCACCTGCCGATGGAGCCGGAGAACTCGAGTGTCAACGACCCCGGAAAGGGCGCGCTCTATACGTCGATGGACAACAGCGCTATTCGTACCACTCTCGACAGAGACCTTTCTAGCGTGCCGTACGTATCGGGCGTAAATAACCACATGGGCTCAAAGGCCACAGCCGACACGCGCATGATGCGGATAGTGCTCAAGCAGGTAGCCGAGCGCGGGCTCTTCTTCTTGGACAGCCGCACCACAGCCAAGTCGGTAGCGGGCGACCTCATGGCCAGCATGGGCGTGAGAGGCGGAGTGCGCAGCATCTTCTTGGACAATACCAGAAATCATGACTACATAAGGGCCCAGATTGGCGAGCTGGTCCGCACGGCCCGGAGAACCGGCAGCGCAATTGCGATAGGCCACCCCTACAACGAGACCATCGATGTATTGTTGGAGACCGTGCCTCTTTTAAAGGAGAGCGGAATAGAGGTGGTTAGCATAACCGACCTTATGGCCCCCGGCGGTACGGAGTAGGGGAGTAGGGCACAGCGGCGCAACAGGTTTAAAAGAACAGAGGTTTTTTTCTTTTTTTAAATAAAAGACTTGACACGTTTTCCCGGCTTTGCTATTCTGTAGTAGCATTTTAACTGGAGAGCATGCTTGTTGCTACACTGCAAAGATAGAGGCTGTGAGTGATCGATTTTTAACGATCATACACAGCCTTTTGTTGTGTGAGCAGCAGGGGGGAGACAAAAAGGAGGAGCAGAAATGGCAAAGGGTACTGTCAAGTGGTTCAACGATACAAAAGGTTTTGGTTTCATTCAGCAGGAGTCGGGTGAAGATGTCTTTGTGCACTACTCGGCAATTGGTGGAGAAGGTTTCAAGACACTTAAAGAGGGGGAGGATGTCGAGTTTGAAATAACCGACGGTCCAAAAGGACCTCAGGCATCCAACGTGGTAAAGGCTTAGGCTTGGCGGATCTGTTCTTTAGCATCCGGGCTTTCGCAGAAGTTTTTCGTACAGGCAGGCTTTGAGGTCTTTACACTCTCTCTGTCTCATATATATGGGTCTTCCGCAGTCGTCATGATTACGCGGAAGGCCCTTTTTTTTACCAGTTTTTTCGCCCTTTCTTCGGAAATTCGTCAAAATTCTCTTCTATTCTCGTTCTATTTTGGGCCATTTTTGCCGTTATTATCCGACCCGACGGCCCATTTCGTCCACAAAAACGGCTCTTAGTTCCCGTGCCCCGCAAGAGAGTGCCGGTAGAGTCTATAGCTTGTAATTGTCTCTCGATTCTGGTATTATTTTCGTTGGTTTATATGAATTTGCCGATACTTTTTAAAGCCTTGTCAGGCTTTTGGGATAAAGCTACAGAGTGGAGCGGCCGGAGTAAGTGTGTCTCTTGGATCTAGATAAATATCTCGAAGAAAAGTGCGCTCTGGTCAACGGCGCTTTGCGTGATTTGCTTTGTGCTCCGGACACTTATCCGCCCGTGCTGCACGAGGCAGAGCACTACAGCCTATTTGCCGGCGGCAAAAGATTGCGTCCCGTGCTTGTGCTCGGGGCTGCCGAGGCGCTTGGGGCCGACGCAACTGTTGCGATCAACGCCGCCTGCGCAGTGGAGTGCATTCACACTTACTCGCTTATTCACGACGATCTGCCTGCTCTCGACAATGACGATCTCAGGCGCGGGGTTCCGACGTGCCACAAGAAGTACGGTGACGCAATGGCCATACTCGCCGGAGACGCGCTCTTGACCTCGGCATTCGAACTCGTCGGGCGTACAACGGGTGTCGAGCCCGGTCGCGTGGTTCAGGCCGTGGTAGAGCTTTCTAGCGCAGCCGGGTCGACCGGAATGATTGGCGGTCAGGTTGTAGATATAGAGTCCGAGGGGTGCGAGATACCCTTTCCGGTGCTGGAGTATATCCATATACACAAGACCGGTAAGCTGATACTCGCCTCTGTCAGGTGCGGGGCTATTCTGGCCGGTGCAACGGATGAGGAGTTTAAAGCCCTTACGCGTTATGGCGAGGCCATCGGGCTCGCATTTCAGATAGCCGACGACATACTCGACGTTGAAGGTACGGACGAAGAGCTTGGGAAGAAGGCCGGTATGGACGAGCTTCGCGGCAAGGCAACCTACCCGGCGCAGCTCGGCATTGTAGAGTCGAAGAGGCGGGCATCAGAGCTTGTAGAGGTGGCCGTTAAAGCCCTTGAAGGTTTCGACTCCAAGGCCGACCCCCTTAGAGGTATTGCGCATAAAATAGTAACAAGAAGCAGCTAACGGCTCTTCTCCCCCTACTCTTTTTTTATTTGCGCTCTGTTTTATAAAGGTAATGATTTAGAAAGGCAGCGATTGAAAGAACTACTTAAAAATATCGATTCACCTGCGGACTTGCGCTCTCTTGAGATCGAGCAGCTAGACGCCCTTGCCGAGGAGCTGCGCAGCCACATTATAGAGTGCGTCTCCAAGACCGGTGGCCATCTTGCTTCGAGCCTTGGAGCGGTTGAGCTTACGCTCGCGCTCCACTACGTTTTCGATACCCCTAAAGACCGTATAGTCTGGGACGTCGGTCATCAGGCGTACGCTCATAAGATACTCACAGGCCGCAGAGACCGGTTCGATACGCTTAGAACTCGCGGCGGGGTTAGCGGTTTTCCGAAGATCTCCGAGAGCGAGTACGACCCGTTCGGCGCCGGTCACTCCTCCACCTCCATCTCCGCAGCGCTCGGCATGGCCGCAGCCTCCGAACTCTCCGGCAGCGGAGCCAAGGCGATAGCGGTAATAGGCGACGGCTCCTTGACCGCTGGAATAGCCTTCGAGGGATTGAATCAGGCTGGCCATATAAAGAAGGACTTAATAGTCGTACTTAACGATAACGAGATGAGCATTTCGAAGAACGTAGGCGCTCTCTCATCTTTTCTGTCCCGCAAGCTGACCGGGCGGATGGCAAACAGGTTAAAGAGCGAGATAGAGAACTTTATAACCTCTATTCCGATGGTCGGCAACAAGCTGATGGGACTTGCCAAGCGGGCCGAAGACTCGCTGATTACGCTTCTGACTCCGGGCATGCTCTTTGAGGGGCTCGGCTTTCACTACATAGGCCCCATCGACGGCCACAACATAAAAGAGGTGGTCGATACGCTAAAAGACGTAAGCGAACTCAAGGGGCCGGTTCTCGTCCACGTACTTACGAAGAAGGGCAAGGGGTATCTGCCGGCCGAGAACGACCCGTCGAGCTTTCACGGTGTTTCGCCCTTCAACCCCCGCACAGGCAAGGCTCTAAAGGGTTCAACGAAGGCGGCTCCTCCGTCGTATACCAGTGTCTTCGGGTCTACTCTTATAGAGATAGCCGAGGCCGATGAGCGCGTTGTGGCAATAACCGCTGCAATGCCAGCCGGTACGGGCTTAAGCCCGTTTGCGGCCCGTTTTCCTGATAGGTACTTCGACGTCGGCATAGCTGAGCAGCACGCACTTACCTTTGCCGCAGGCTTAGCGCGCGAAGGTTTCGTTCCTGTTACCGCGATCTACTCTACCTTTATGGGCAGAGCCTACGACGAGATTTTTCACGATGTCTGTCTGCAGAACCTGCCTGTGGTCATGGCACTGGACCGGGCCGGAATAGTCGGTCAGGACGGTCCCACGCACCACGGCCTCTTCGACGTTTCATACTTGAGGCATCTGCCGAACATGATCTTCGCCGCGCCCAAGGATGAAGACGAGCTTCGTCACCTGCTCTACTCCGCAACACGGTACGGCTCTCCCGTGGCGATCAGGTATCCGAGAGGCTCGGGGCTTGGGGTAGATACCACTGCGGGGTTCAAAGATATTGAGCCCGGCACTGCCGAGGTCTTGAGAACCGGCTCAGACGTTACGATAATAGCGCTCGGAAGCATGGTGGCGCCTGCTGTTGAGGCGGCCGAAAACCTGGAGGCCGCCGGTATCAGCGCCGGGGTTATAAATGCGCGTTTTGTGAAGCCGCTGGATGAAGAGTTGATTTTGAAAACAATAACGGGTACGGTGGTTACCGTTGAAGAGAATGCGTTGCAGGGGGGATTTGGCAGCGCGGTGCTCGAACTCTTCGAAGAGCACAATGTTGAATGTCGAGTAAAGAGAGTTGGCGTGCCAGACAGGTATGTCGAACACGGCACCCCTAATGAACTTAAGGCCGAGCTTGGGCTCGATGCCACCGGGATAGAGAAGGCAGTGAAAGAGTTTGTCAACTCTACTCCGTCTATAGCATTATAAACTGTAGAAGCAGACCGGACTAACCGGAATTAAGACAACAGACAGGTTACTTGCCCAACACTAAGCCAGATAAGGGGCGTACTCGCCTCAGGCTCGACTTGCTCCTTGTAGAGTTGGGGCTTGTAGAGAGCCGCACCAAGGCACAGGCCCTGATTATGGCCGGTTCCGTTCTGGTTGGCGGCACGGTCTGCGACAAGGCCGGTAAAGAGGTCGCGCGCGACGCTCTGATACGGTTGAAAGAGCGCCTGCCGTTCGTCGGGCGCGGCGGGGTAAAGCTCGCTGGCTTTCTTGACGAGACCGGCATAGACGTTACGGGCCTTGTAGCTATGGACGTCGGCTCTTCAACTGGAGGCTTTACCGATTGTCTGCTCCAAAGAGGCGCCCTTAGGGTCCATGCCGTGGATGTCGGCAAGGGGTTGCTCGACTATAAGCTGAGAATCGACAAGCGTGTTCATCTGCTTGAGGGATACAACATAAGGTATCTAAAGTACGACGAAGTAGGCGAGAAGGTGGAGGTGGTGGTCGTAGACCTCTCCTTTATTTCGCTAGAGAAGGTTCTGGAGAAGTTAAAAGAGTTTATGGCCCCGCATGCCCGTCTCTTAACGTTGGTAAAGCCGCAGTTCGAAGTGGGCAAGGGCGAGGTCGGTAAGGGCGGCGTCGTAAGGGATGAGGCCAAGCGGAACGCGGTGGTAGATAAGGTCATAGACTTTGCAGCTTCGTTCGGTTTCGAGTGCCGTGCCAGAGGGACCTCGGTCATAAAGGGGGCCAAGGGCGGCAACACCGAGTACTGGCTCTGTCTGGAGCTTGCATAGGTAAGCGGAAAGTATTGACCCGGTCCGTTCTTTTTGGTTTGTTAGCTCCGGGTCTGGAACGAGTTTTTTCTTTTGACGGTCTGTTTTTTTTCGATCGACTGTAGACGGTAGTTCGATCTCTGTTTACTACAGCCAATGGTTTGAAAGGAGTTCTTGATATGTACGAGATAACCGAAAAGATTGAGCTTTCGCACTCGGTCTATATCTTCAAGGTCAAGGCCGAGAAAATTGCCAAAAAGCGCAAGGCCGGTCAGTTCATCATCTTCAGGATGAACGAGCAGGGAGAGCGGATTCCGCTCACCATAATGGATTCGAGCAACGAGGACGGCACTATCAGCGTGCTCGTTCAAGAGGTCGGTAAATCCACCGGGCTGCTCTGCGGCATGGAGGTCGGCGACCACATTGCCGACGTTGTAGGCCCGCTAGGCCAGCCGACCCACATAGAGAAGTTCGGCACGGTCGTCTGCGTAGGTGGCGGAATAGGCACGGCCCCTGTGCTGCCCATAGCCAAGTCGATGAAAGAGGCGGGCAACAAGGTCATCTCTATAATAGGCGCCAGAACCAAGGAGCTTGTTATACTCGAAAAAGAGATGGAAGAGGCGAGTACCGAGCTGCACGTTACGACAGACGACGGAACTTACGGCCATCACGGGTTCGTGACCACTATACTGCAAAAGCTGATAGACGACGGAGTTGAGATCGGCTGCGTTGTAGGAATAGGCCCTGTGCCGATGATGAGGGCGGTCGCTGAGGTAACGCGCCCATACAAGATATTTACGCAGGTTAGTCTTAACCCGATAATGGTGGACGGAACCGGAATGTGCGGGGCGTGCCGCGTGACGATAGGTGGCGAGAACCGCTTTGTCTGCGTGGACGGCCCGGAGTTCGACGGTCACGAGGTGGACTTTGCCGAGCTAACTCTTAGAAACAGAAGTTATCTGAAAGAAGAGAAGATAGCGATGGAGGAACTCACTTACCACGAGGGTCCGAGATGCTACGAGAAGGGGGACTCTGATGGACGCTAAAGAGACAAAAGAGAGGATGAAGCTGCCGAGGCAGCCGATGGGAGAGCAGCCTGCAAAGGAGAGGGTTAAAAATTTTTACGAGGTTCCGCTCGGCTATACCCCGGAACAAGCCATGGCGGAGGCGAAGCGCTGCATTCAATGCAAGAAGCCGCTCTGCGTTGGCGGCTGCCCGGTCGGTATCGATATCCCGTGGTTCATCAAACTTATAGAAGAGGGTAAGTTCGTCGAGGCCGCGCGCAAACTGAAGGAGACCAACGGTCTTCCGGCGGTCTGCGGCAGGGTCTGCCCGCAAGAGGATCAGTGCGAGAAGGTCTGCATAGTCGGCAAGAAGTATGAGCCCGTCAGCATCGGTCGGCTTGAGAAGTTCGCTGCCGACTTTGAGCGCGAGCACGGCGAAGTGATGATACCGAACCTGCCTAAGTGGACGGGTAAAAAAGTTGCTATAGTCGGCGGCGGCCCGGCAGGACTCGCGGTTGCCGGAGACATGGTGAAGCTCGGCCACAAGGTCACGATCTTTGAGGCCCTGCATGTGGCTGGCGGCGTGCTCGTTTACGGCATACCGGAGTTCAGGCTGCCTAAGAAGATAGTCGAAGCCGAACTCGATTACCTCGTCAAGCTCGGCGTAGAGATAGAACTGAACGCGGTAATAGGCAAGACAGACACGGTCGATGAACTCTTCGAGCAGGGCTTTGATGCGGTCTTTGTCGGCTCTGGGGCCGGACTGCCGAACTTTATGGGCATACCGGGAGAGAACCTCGTCGGTGTATACTCCGCTAACGAGTACCTAACGCGCGTAAACCTGATGAAGGCGTACCAGTTCCCGGAGTACGACACCCCTGTTATTCGCGGCAGGCATGTTGCCGTTATCGGGGCCGGTAACACGGCTATGGACGCTGCGAGAACGGCGCTCAGGCTCTGTCCCGAAGAGGTGTCTATAATCTATCGCCGCTCGCGCGAGGAGATGCCTGCACGCTTGGAAGAGATCCATCACGGCGAAGAGGAGGGTATCAACTTCAGGCTGCTCACCTTCCCGAAACGCTTCATAGGAGACCACGAAGGCAGGCTCATAGCCGCCGAGTGCGTAAAGATGGAGCTTGGCGAGCCGGATGATTCCGGCAGGCGGAGACCCGTTGAGGTAGAGGGCTCGGAGTTTACCATAGACCTCGATGTTGCCATCATCTCTATCGGCAACGGCGCCAACCCGCTAATTCAGCAGTCTACGCCCGACATGAACACAAACAAGTGGGGCAACATCACGGTAGATACCGAGACAGGAAGAACGTCGAAGAAGGGTGTCTTCTCCGGGGGTGATATCGTTCGCGGCGGAGCGACCGTTATTCTTGCGATGGGAGACGGCAGAAGGGCCGCAGCCTCCATGCACGAGTACCTGAGCACCGGTGAGTGGTAGACTCTGCTGCTGCGTGTTCTACCGATATGTTCCATTCAGACTACTTTATGGCGGTAACTCTATCCATGCGCAGTCTCCATTTAAGCAGGATGAACGCACAAAGACCGGCCCGCTACTGCGGGCCGGTCTTTGTGCGTGTTGACTATAGTTAAGAGCAAGGGAAAGCACCTTAAGTCTGAAAGGCAGTGAGCAGAAGAATGCGAAACGAAGAGACGGTTATACTTGTTGTTGACGACGAGTTCGACATACTCAACCTGCTCGACTTCAACTTGCGCAAGGCTGGCTACAGAGTGCTTCAGGCTGAGGACGGCCCGGAGGCACTGACCATTGCAGAGAGCCGGTTGCCAAACTTGATACTGCTCGACATAATGCTCCCCAACATGGAGGGCACAGAGGTCTTGAAGCGTCTGAAGGCCTCGAAGGGCACAGAGTCGATCCCCGTTATAATGCTTACGGCAAAGGGCGAGGAGATAGACAAGATAGTCGGCTTTGAACTCGGCGCGGAAGATTACATAACCAAGCCCTTCAGTCCGCGCGAGTTGGTGCTGAGAGTAAAGGCCGTGCTCAAGCGTTCTGCCGAGGCCGGAGAGGCGTCGGCCTCTCCGGGTGCAACGGCTTCGGCCGCGGTTGACGAGACTGTGGTGGAGTTCAAAGAACTTTCCGTCGACCCGTCGCGCCACAAGGTCTTTGTGGCCGGTACAGAGGTTACTCTCTCTGCAAAGGAGTTCGGGCTGCTTACCGAGTTGATGGCCTCTAAGGGCCGGGTGCTCTCTCGCGATCATCTTCTCGACAGGGTCTGGGGAGTAGACTGTTTTGTCACGCCGCGCACAATCGATACGCACATCCGTCGCCTTCGCTCCAAGCTTCTCGGAGCCGGAGACTACGTAGAGACCGTCAGGGGCGTCGGGTACAGGTTCGTCGAGACCCTATAATTTTATTTTATGGTGAAGTATGCCTGTTAAGATGGGAAGAAGTTTTGTGCTCGGCGCGGTGTCGAGGGAGCTTAGAAGCGGAGTGCTCGTGCTCGACTCCTGTGCCCGTGTGCTCTATGCGAATCCGTACATTCTGCGCTACATCGCCTTCAGGTCTGAAGAGGGTTTGTCTGAAAAGGGGGTCGAAGGGCGCGAGCTGAGTTCGCTAATCTCCAACCCCACGCTCTTAGCTACAGTTGAAGCGATGCTCGCTTACAAAAGTACGTCCGGTGGTTCTAAAGAGACGGAGCCGGGGGCGGTAGAGCCTGAGGAAGTAGAACCTGAGGAAGTAGAAATCGAGATAGAGGAAGGTGGCCGTTCATTTAGCGTTCGCGGCGTACCGATAAACGAGGGTGAAGACTTTACCCTACTCCTCTTCCTGAACGACATTACGGAAGAGAAGAGGCTGGAGGCTATTAAGCGCGACTTTGTGGCAAACGTCTCTCATGAACTGCGCACCCCTCTTGCGGCCATAAAGGGGTACTCGGAAACCCTGCTCGACGGCGGGGTGGATGACGAGGAGACGAGCCGCGAATTCTTAAGGGTGATAGACCGCCATGCCACAAGGATGTCGCGCCTCATCGACGACCTGTTGACGCTCTCGCGTCTTGAGTCGCAGCAGATGGCTATCGTTCCGACCCCTGTAGATCTCTCGGAGCTTTTGAGTTCTACGCAGATGAGTTTCAGGAAGCATGCCGAAGACAAGGGCGTGACCCTGTCTGCCGAAGTGCCAGAAAACCTGCCGGTGGTCTCAGGAGACCGCGACCGCCTAGAGCAAGTGGTAGTGAACCTCTTAGACAACGCCATTAAGTATACGCCGGAAGGCGGCTCAGTAATTTTAAAGGCAACGCTCGAGTGCGGGGCCATTAAGGTAGAGGTTATAGATACAGGAATAGGGATTCCGGAGGCCGATATGCCGCGCATCTTCGAGCGCTTCTACCGCGTGGACAAGGCCCGTAGCCGGGACCTTGGCGGCACGGGGCTTGGCCTTGCAATCGTAAAGCATATTATGCAGGGCCATAACGGAACACTGAACGTGGAGTCGAGCCCCGGAGTTGGTACGACCTTCAGCTTCACACTGAAGGCTTCTTGACCGGTTCGGCTTACTGGTTGCAAAAGATAAGAAGACAGGACTGAGAGTATGGCGGTTATAGAAGTTAAAGAGCTGGTAAAGAGTTATAACGGCACGCATGCCGTTGATGGAGTTACGTTCAGCGTAAACGAAGGGGAGACCTTCGGCTTTCTGGGCCCCAACGGCGCAGGCAAGACGACGACTATTAATATCCTCTGTACGCTCTTGGGATTCGATTCGGGCTCAGCCATGGTAAACGGCTTCGACTGCATCAAGGAGCCTCTTAAGGTTCGCTCCTCCATCGGGCTCGTCTTTCAGGAGGTGACGCTCGATAATGAACTGACCGCAGAGGAGAACCTGATTTTCCACTGCTACATGTATAACATGAGCAGGCGGCTGGCTAGAGAACGGATAGACGAGATACTCGGCGTGGTGGGCCTCGAAGAGAAGCGGGGTGAGGTGGTCAAGAAGTTCTCAGGCGGAATGAAGCGCAGGCTTGAGATCGCGCGCGGCTTGCTCCACAGGCCGAAGGTTCTCTTTCTCGACGAGCCGACCCTTGGGCTCGACCCGCAGACACGGAGCAATGTCTGGGACTTTATCTCCACACTAAAAGAGCGAGTAGGCACGACCGTTTTCATGACCACGCACTACATGGACGAGGCCGAGGTCTGCGACAGGATTGCCATAATAGACGCGGGCAAGATAATCGCGTGCGACAGCCCGGGCGGACTGAAACGTTCTCTTCGCGGAGATACCATCTACATTGGCAGCACTGACAATGACCGCGCCGCAGTTGAGCTTAAAGAGAAGTTTAACCTCTCGGCCAGAAAGATTCGTAGCGGCCTCTCTATAATAGTAGAGAGCGGAGAGAAGTTCATACCGAAGATCTTCGAGTCGATGGAGACCCCGATACTTTCCGTCAACATGAAGAGGCCGAGCCTGGAAGACGTCTTTATCCACCTGACAGGTAAAGAGATAAGAGAGTACCAGACGAACGCGCCGGGAAGGCCGCGCCGCTAGATTTTTATACCGGTCTTAAAAACCGGGGATGTCCGGCCCCCGGTCCCATAGAGCCGGAGCGTAAAGAGGGTTTATACCGAATGTTTTCGTACAAGGCGATATACGTTATAGTGCTCCGCGAGTTCAAGCGCTTCTTCAGGCAGAAGGGCAGGCTTGTGACCACTATTGCAAGACCGCTTATCTGGCTCGTCATAGTCGGCTCCGGCTTTGTGCATCTGATAGATGTTGAGTCCGGGGCGAACTACATACAGTTTATCCTGCCCGGCATAATAGGCATGACGATACTCTTCACCTCCGTCTTCTCGACCATCTCCGTGGTCTGGGACCGCGAGTTCGGCTTTCTTCGAGAGATGTTAGTGGCTCCTGTCTCGCGCGTTACTATCGTCTTCGGCAAACTTATTAGCGGCACGGCTCTCTCGGTCTTTCAGGGCACTATTCTCTTAGTCGTAGCCCCGTTCGTCGGGCTTGAGATCGGCATAACCGACGTCGTCTTCATGATCGTCCTTATGACCTTTGTGGCGCTGGCTATCACCTCGCTCGGCCTCTTTGTCGCCTCGTTTCTTACTTCTCTCGAGGGCTTCAACGTCATCATGAACTTTATAGTGCTGCCGATGTTTTTTCTCTCCGGTGCGCTCTATCCTGTTGAGAATCTTCCTGAGGCGCTGCAGTGGCTCAGCTACATAAACCCGCTATGCTACGGGGTCGATGCCTTTAAGCACGTGCTGCTGCCCGGAAGTGGAAGTCTGAGCGCAGAGCTGCCGCTCTATGTTGACATCGCTTTCGTAGTGGTCTTTTCGACTATAATGACGTTCCTCTCCGCTCTTGTTTTTGAAAAGCGGAAGTGA
>JADFVP010000063.1 GCA_015222595.1 Pseudomonadota bacterium | reverse complement strand
GTGCTAGAGATAAGTGCTAGAGATAAGTGCTAGAGATAAGTGCTAGAGATAAGTGCTAGAGATAAGAGTAATAGATGCCGGAGATAGATGTCGTCATAATTATCGAGGTTAAGCGGATTGGGTAAGGCAACAGGGGTGCGCCAGGGGCGCGTAACAAAGAAGAAGGGCAGAAACCGGCGCAAGCGCGAGCCTTTTGGCACGCGAGCCAGACGCTTCTTCGTGCGCGCGCTCTGGGTAACGGTCATTACCGCAGCCCTGCCGGCAGGTCTGTACACCTCGTGGCAACTCTACGGCGCTATAACCACCACCGAGTACCTTGCTGTTGAGCGGGTTACGGTGGACGGGGCTTTTAGAACCGGCGTAGACTCTGTTATAGAGCTTTCGGGAATTGAGCCGGGAGAGAATATCTTCTCCTTCAAGCTCGCCTCCGTTGAACAAAGTATCAGAACCGACCCGTGGATAGAGAGCGCAAAGGTCTCGCGCTCCATTCCGTCTACGGTGAGGATAGAGGTTGCAGAGCGGACGCCGAAGGCAATTGTCAACGCTGGAAGTCTCTTTGTGATGGACTCTGCCGGGCTGCTCTTTAAGAGGTACTCCGTTACCGACGGGCTCGATCTTCCTGTGGTAACGGGGCTCGGAGCAGACGGGCTCGACTCCGGTGCTCCTGTAGAGGACTCTGTTCTTATGAGCCTGCTCGACAGGCTTGACGGGCGCGACGGTTTCAACTCCGGAGACGTAAGCGAGATACATGTGGATACCGAGTACGGCTATACGCTCTACACGGTAGACGAAGGGGTTGTGCTCAGGCTTGGCACCGAAGACTTTGAGTCTAAACTCGGTAGGTTCGAGCGAGTTGTTGAGGCGCGCGGCGGTACGCTTTCGGGCGTTGAGGCGATAGACCTGACCAGGGAGAACGACGTGGTTATTAAGTATATCGGTAATGTGGTTAAAGAGGGCGGGGCTACATAAGATGGCTAAGAGAGAGAATATTGTAGTAGGGCTCGACATTGGCACCACAAAGATCTGCGCAATAGTCGGCGAGAAGACGGAAAACGGGGTCGAGATAATCGGCATCGGCATGCATCCGTCCAAGGGTCTTAGAAAAGGCGTAGTGGTCAATATCGAGAGCACTGTCTCGTCGATCAGAAGCGCGGTCGAAGAGGCCGAGCGGATGGCGGGCTGCGAGATAAACAGGGTCTACTGTGGAATAGCGGGCGGTCATATAAAGGCCTTCAACTCCCACGGCGTTATCGCCGTAAAGAACCGCGAGATAACACCGCAGGACGTCGAGCGAGTGATAGAGGCGGCACAGGCCGTAGTTATCCCGCCGGACCGCGAGGTGATACACGTCATAGCCCAGGAGTATATAGTAGACGATCAGGAGGGAATTCAGGAACCGCTCGGCATGATAGGGATACGCCTTGAGGTCAAGGTTCACATCGTTACCGCAGCAGTTACCTCCGTGCAGAATATTGTCAAGTGCGCCAACAAGGCAGGGCTTGATGTCTCCGACATAGTGCTTCAGCAGATAGCGAGTTCCGAGGCGGTGCTGAATGCAGACGAAAAGGAGATAGGCGTAGTGCTCGTAGATATAGGCGGTGGCACCACCGACATCGCGCTCTACCATAACGGCACCATCAAGTACACTACGGTAATCTCGCTCGGAGGAAATCAGGTTACCGGAGACATATCCGTTGGACTCAGAACCCCGATGAGCGAGGCCGAGAAGGTAAAGACAGAGTACGGTTGCGCAATGACGGCGCTTGTCTCCAAGGACGAGATACTCGACGTGCATAGTGTCGGAGGAGGCAAAATCCGCAAGGTCTCGCGCCACACGCTCTGCGAGATAATAGAGCCGCGCATGGAGGAGATATTCGACCTCGTAAAAAGAGAGATACTGAAGTCCGGCTACGACGTGCTGATCTCTTCCGGGGTCGTTCTTACCGGAGGCACTGCAGCAACAGAGGGTGCGGCAGAGCTTGCCGAGCAGGTCTTCGATGCACCCGTCAGGTGCGGGCTTCCAGAAGGCGTCTCCGGGCTGGTGGACGTGGTCAAAGGGCCGCGATTTTCAACCGGCGTCGGGCTTGTTCTTTACGGCTGCAAGCACGTAGGCGGCATTCAGTTCTCCAAGGGGTCGAGCAATATATTCAACAAGCTGACCACGAGAATGGGCAGCTGGGTGAAAGATTTCTTTTAGGCGCACAGTAGAGCGAAGATATATTTTCCTGTTTCGCTTTTTAGTATAAGAGCCTTTTCTGTATAAGAAGTAGGGGCGGCGCAACAGGCAGAGCGAGTTATAAATATTAGTCTTAATCGGTAAAAAAACCAAGGAGGTGGGTATGTCTATAGAGCTTGAGGAAGGTTTTAATTCGGGAGCAAGGCTCAAGGTGATAGGGGCCGGAGGCTGTGGAGGCAATGCGGTCAACACTATGATAGAGGCTGGGCTAGAGGGTGTGGACTTTATGGTGGCCAATACCGACGTTCAGGCGTTAAATAACTCGAGAGCCGGGGTCAAGGTTCAGCTCGGCGCGGGGCTTACAAAGGGGCTAGGAGCCGGGGCCAACCCTGAGGTCGGCAGAAGCGCGGCTGTTGAGTCGGCGGAGCAGATTGGAGAAGCCCTGCGCGACACAGACATGGTCTTCGTAACCGCAGGCATGGGCGGCGGAACGGGCACGGGCGCAGCCCCTGTAATAGCGGAGATTGCAAAGGCCGCCGGAGCGTTGGTTGTCGCCGTGGTCACAAAGCCCTTTATCTTTGAGGGTAAGAAGAAGATGCGCAAGGCTGATGAGGGACTCGAAAAGCTGAAAGAGGTAGTCGATACCGTTATCGTCATACCGAACCAGCGGTTGCTCTCGGTTGCCTGCAAGAACACCTCATTGGCAGACGCCTTCAAGAAGGCCGACGAAGTGCTCTATCAGGCTATTAAAGGAATCTCCGACGTTATTACCGTCTCTGGGCTTGTGAACGTAGACTTTGCAGATGTTAAGACGATTATGAGCGAGATGGGCCAGGCCCTTATGGGAAGCGGAATAGCTCGCGGCGAGAACAGGGCGCAGGAGGCCGCAAGAAAGGCAATAAGCTCGCCTCTCTTGGAAGACATATCGATATCAGGAGCGCGCGGCGTGCTGATAAATATCACGGGCTCCTCCGAGATGACCATCCACGACGTTCACGAGGCCTCTTGCCTTGTGCAGGAAGAGTCGCATGAAGACGCCAACATAATCTTCGGCGCGGTAATAGATGAGACAATGGGCGAAGAGGTAAGGGTTACGGTAATAGCGACCGGTTTCGGCAAAGAGGCGAGCGCGAACGGTGATGGTGCAATAGAGGACGCCGAGGTGATAGAGAACCTTGAGCTTCCGGCCTTTGTAAGAAGAGACGCCACCAAGACCGAGGAGCTTCGTAACTCCGAGATACGCCGCTATTCGCAGATGGGCGGGCTCAATCTCGACGACGAAGATATCTACGACACGCCGACCTTCCTTCGCAAGCAGGCCGACTGAGGTCTGAAAGGGTGTTGGTAGGCCGTGCCCTGTTTTTAATGCTGTCCGGTTCTCTTTTTTGTCGGGTTCCGGGTTTGACGGGGCTATAGGGTGCGGGCTGCGCCGGAGCCTTGAGGTACCGCTGCTCTTTAGGCGGTATGCGCTCAGTAGTGACTTTACGGCTCTAAGATAGTCAGTAAAATATACGCGAGCCGGTTTGTCAGCCATAGCGGTCTGCTAATCGTTCTTGTTGCTACTTCTCACTTGAGGAGATACGCCTCTGCGGCCCATGCCGCGCCCAAGAGGGGGGGCGAACTCCTGGGCTGTAAATGGTACATGGGCTGTAAATAGTACATGCTCTTGGTCTGCTTTCGTTTCTCCTCCCTTGCAAACATGCAAAATATATGAGATAATTACTTATGTCCCGTCGGCGGAGTACTGCCAGCGGGTTTTTTTCTTATTGAAAAACAGTAGAGCAGACAGTGTGGAGCAACGGTTATAGGGCACAGCGACAAAAATAGAAGGCGCCGCATCGACGAGCGTATAGCCAAAGAGCGCGGAGCGCTGCGCTCGGCCTCCAAAGGTCCGGGCGTCGGCCCGCGTATCTGCGTCGTCTACCCGAACACCTACCTGCTCGGCATGAGTAACTTAGGCTTTCAGTCGGTCTGCCACCTCTTCGACACGCACCCAAACGTATCAGTAGAACGGGCCTTTCTACCCGACCCCGACGAGATAGAAGAGTACGCGCGCGCCGGTGTGCCCGTTATCTCTTACGAGACCAAGACGCCTATCGGCGAGTTCGATATAATCGCCATCTCGCTAGCCTTTGAAGACGACTACTTCAATATTCCGAAGATATTAGAGCTAGCGAAAGTTCCGGTGCTCGCTTCTAAGCGGGGTATTGGCAAGCGCGCGGCTTTCGACCCCATTGTAATGGCCGGTGGCGTGGCATGCTCGCTGAACCCGGAGCCGATAGCCGGTTTTATCGACCTCTTTATTCTTGGCGAGGCCGAAGGGGCGCTGCACGCCTTTATCGACCGATTGTGCGAACTCGGGCAAGAGAGCGGAACGCGAGAGGCTAGATTAGCAGGCTTCGACTCCTTACCCTTTACCTACATCCCCTCGCTCTACGAGGTCGAGTACGACGGCGTAGGCATAAAGAGTTTTGTTCCTAAAGAAGGCGCGAAAGCCCGGATAGTTGCTACCAAGAACCTCGACCTTGATAAATTCGATATTCCGCGCTCCTATATCTATACGCCCGACACCGCCTTCAAGGAGACTTATCTTACCGAGGTAGAGCGCGGCTGTGGTCGCGGTTGCCGTTTCTGCGCCGCAGGGTTTCTCTACCTGCCGCCGAGAAACCGCGCGGTAGAGAAGGTGAACGAGGTGGTCGCCGTTGGCGCGGAGGTCTCTGGCAAGGTCGGTTTGGTCGGAGCCGCAGTGTCTGAGTACCCGGACATAAAAGAGGTGGTCGAGGCGGGGCTAGCCAAGGGGGCCGCAATAACGCTCAGTTCTCTAAGGCTCGATTCGTTGGACGCGCCATTTCTTTTATCGTTAAAAGAGGCCGGTTACAAGACCGTTACAATGGCACCTGAGGCGGGAACCGAGCGGCTTCGCGCTGTGATAAACAAGGGCATGACCGACTCTGAGATACTCTCTACTGTCGAGATTGTTACTGAGGCCGGTTTCACCAAGATAAAGCTCTATTTCTTAATCGGGCTTCCGAGCGAGACTGATGCCGACGCCGAGGCAATCGCCACCCTCGCACTGAAGGTGCGCTCTCAGATGAAGTCCGGTATGCTGCACCTGTCGATCAACCCCTTTGTGCCGAAGCCCTTTACGCCCTTTCAGTTCCATCCGTTCGAAGAGGCCGGTACAATCGACGTCCGTATAGCGGCTATAAAGGGGGCGTTAAAGAAGGAGCGCGGCATTACGATAAAGGCGCTCTCGTCGAAAGAGGCCATGGTGCAGGCCTACCTTTCTAGGGCCGACAGGCGCGCTAATGAATTTATACTCGAAGCGGCTGAAACTAGCCCGAAGCGCGCCATGAAAAGATGGATGAAGAACGACAAGCTCGTAACGGATTCTATCTACAGGACGGCGACCGAGCAAGAAATACTGCCGTGGGATATGATAGAGCACGGGCTCGACAAGAGCTACCTCTGGGGCGAGTACAAAAAAGGCCTGGAAGAGAAGCTGACCCCGCCGTGCGTGGTCGGAAGCTGCACGCGGTGCGGTGTCTGTATCGGTTGAGACCGCTGCGGGCGAGAGTAATTAAATAGATAAGATTTGGAGATTATGTTTGGAGAGTTCAAAGAAGATGGATGAGATCACCACAATGAAGGGGCTGCTGCCGCTCGTTAGGCGTCCCTCGCGCTACATCGGCGGCGAGGTAAACTCGGTCGTTAAGGAGCTGGACGGGCGGTTGAAGTTCGCGCTCGCGTTTCCCGACGCCTATGAACTCGGCATGAGCCACCTGGGCTTTCAGGTGCTCTACACTGCCTTGAACAGCGTGGACTCTATCGCCTGCGAGCGGGTCTTTGCGCCGTGGACCGATATGGAGGCTCTGCTGCGCGAGCACTCGGTACCGCTGTCTACCTTAGAGAGCGAGATACCGCTTTCCGAGTGCGACATCATCGGCTTTTCGCTCCAGTACGAACTCTCGTATACCAATATCTTGAACATGCTCGAACTCGGTGGAGTAGCGCTGAGGACGGCAGACAGGGGAGAGCACGCGCCTTTTGTGATAGCCGGAGGCCCGGTGGCCTTCAACGTAGAGCCGATGGCCGACTTCTTCGACGCCGTTCTGCTAGGCGACGGAGAGCGCGCTGCTGTTGAGATAGCAGAGGCCGTTAGAGAGTCGAGAGCAACAGGGGAGCTTCGCGCAGAGACACTCCTCAGGCTTAGTAAGATTCCGGGCGTCTACGTGCCGTACTTCTTCGAGGTCTTGTACAATGAAGACAGCACTGTCAAAGAGGTCAGGCCCAAGGTCGCTGGATACACAAGCATACTCAAGAGGACCGAGCCGGACATTGAGCCTCTCACAGTCCCCCTTAGCCCAATAGTGCCCTTTGCAGCGACCGTGCACGACAGGGTGTCGGTTGAGATCATGCGCGGCTGTACGCGCGGGTGCAGGTTCTGTCAGGCCGGAATGATCTACCGCCCCGCACGCGAACGCTCTACAGAGAAGATAAGCTCAATGGTCGAGACCGAGCTTAAAAATACCGGCTACGACGAGGCCTCGCTCCTTAGCCTCAGCACCGGGGACTATACGGAGATAGAGCCGCTCTTAACGGGCCTTATGTGCGGCCTCAGCAAAGAGCACGTCTCAATGTCGCTGCCCTCTCTCCGGGTCGGAACGCTCAGTAAGACCCTCGCCACCGAGATTGCGCGCGTGCGCAAAACAGGCTTTACCATCGCTCCTGAGGCCGGCACGGAGCGGATGCGCATGGTGATAAACAAGGGCATCAGCGAGGCGGACCTTATAACCACCGCAGAGACTGTCTTTTCGCTCGGCTGGCGCGCCATAAAGCTCTACTTCATGGTGGGCCTCCCGACCGAAACAGAAGAAGACCTGCTCGGCATCGTGAACCTCGGCACAAAGGTCCGGCAGGCCGGAAAGCGCGTTATGAAGGGCGCGCCTCAGGTCTCGGTCTCTGTTACGACCTTTATACCGAAGCCTTTTACGCCCTTTCAGTGGGCCCCGCAGATGGAGCTGGAAAAGTGCCGCGAGGTACACTCTATACTCAGAAAGAGGCTTCGCAGCTCAGGGCTCGATTTTAAGTGGAACGACCCCGGAGCGAGCCTCTTAGAGGGGGTCTTCTCGCGCGGAGACAGACGCCTCTCGGCGGTAATAGAGAGGGCCTTTAAGAACGGTGCCCGTTTCGACGGTTGGAGCGAAGAGCTTAAAGAGTCTGTCTGGGAAGAGGCCTTCAAGGCCGAGGCAATCGACCCGGAGTTCTATACGATAAGGGAGCGGAGTTTTGACGAAACGCTGCCGTGGGCACATCTTTCTCCGGGTGTAACAACCGAATTTCTGATAAACGAGTATAAAAAGGCTGTCGGCGTGTCATCAGCAGACGGCATGTCCTCCGCGGACGGCATGAATGCGGAAGCTGAGCCTGCCAATACTGTTTCAGCAGAGGGCGCAGAAGAGAGTTCAGAGTTGCCGGACCGCAGGTCCACGCCGGACTGCAAGGTAGATATCTGTACGCAGTGCGGGGTATGCGACTTTAAGGTGATAAAGAACGTGCTGGCCCCGAAAGTGTCGATCGAAGAGACCCCGGACGAGGTCTTGGACGAGAGCCCGGTAGAAGCTCCCACGGAGCTTCCGCTTCGCTACACCGTCAGGTACTCGCGGCGGGGCAACCTCCGGTTTCTTGGCCACCTCGAACTCGCCAGCGCCATAAAGAGGAACATAAAGCGGGCCGGTCTGCCGATAATCTACTCAGCGGGTTTTCACCCCATGCAGCGCCTCTCTTTTCCCGACCCCCTGCCAGCAGGCATCGAGAG
>JADFVP010000062.1 GCA_015222595.1 Pseudomonadota bacterium | reverse complement strand
TCGCACGGCGGTCTCGGTAATTTTCGACGGTTTCTTTAATACGAAGCCGTCATACTTTATAAATAGATAACATATAACCAAGGACGTGTACGGTATGGGTAGCATCGATATAGAAGACGATATAGAAGATGAGAACGAAGAGCTTTTAGAGGACGCCGGAGTAGTTGAGACGGCTGAAGAGTCCGAAGAGTCGGCCGAAGCAGGCGAAGAGTCTGTAGACTTAGGCGTTGACGAAGCAGGTTCAGACGACGAACTTGAGAAGGCCGTACAGGAGGCTGCGCTCAACTTCGAGAAGTACCTTCGCGCCAAGGCCGATCTTGAGAACTTTAAAAAGAGGGCCGAGAAGGAGCGCGCCGACCTTCAGAGCTACGCCAACGAGAAGCTGATGCTCGAAGTTCTGCCCGTTGCAGATAACCTCACGCGAGCGCTGGCGCACGCCGGGGACGACTCCGAGAAGAACATCGCCTCGCTCACCGAAGGCGTCACCATGACGGTAGGGCAGCTCTTCAAGGTGCTCGAGAAGTTCGGCCTCACAGAGGTCAAGGCTGTCGGCGAGAAGTTCAACCCGGAGTTCCACCACGCCATAAGCCACGACAACACAACGGACGCCGCACCCGGCACCGTTGTCTCGGAGTTCCAGAAAGGCTTTACCCTGAAGGGCCGCTTAATACGCCCGGCAATGGTCTCTGTCGCCGAAGAGCAAGAGGGCGAAGAGTAAAGCGGCGTACTTTCCCGCAAATCAAGAGTAACGGTAAAGAGAGGGCGTACAGTGCCCCCTTCCACATAAATATTTGGACTTAGACCGGACTTACGGATTTAGACCGGATTTAGAAAAGAGGACAAGAAATTGGCTCAGGATTTTTACGAACTTTTAGGCGTGTCGCGCGACGCGTCTGATGTGGAAATAAAGAAGGCCTACAGAAAACTGGCCCAGAAGTACCACCCGGACAAGCACAGCGGCTCAAAGGAGCAGGAAGAGAAGTTCAAGCTGATAAACGAGGCGTACGACGCGTTAAAAGATCCCGGCAGGCGCGCGCAGTACGACCGTTTCGGCTCTGTCTCCGGCCCCGCAGGCGGTGGCGGCGGCGGTTATCAGGACTCCGGCTACGGCTCTGACTTTCAGGACCTCTTCAGCGAGGTCTTCAGCGACTTCTTCGGAGGGGGCGGCGGCCCGGGAAGGGGAGGCCCAAGGCGTCCGGCCCCGGAGCGCGGCGCGGATCTTCACTACGAGCTTGAGATAGATTTCGAAGAGGCGGCCTTCGGTTGCGAAAAGCAGATAAACGTGCAGCGTACCGTCAACTGCGAAACCTGTCGCGGTAGTGGCGCAAAGGCCGGCACGCAGCCAGAAACGTGTACTACGTGCGGCGGGCGCGGTCAAGTTGCCTTTCAGCAGGGTTTTTTACAGATAGCGCGCACCTGTAACGCCTGCCACGGCAGGGGCGCTGTGATAAAAGAGGCGTGTGCCGATTGCAGGGGGCACGGCAAGGTCAGGCGCACAAGAGATATGGGCGTAAAGATACCGGCGGGAGTCGATACCGGAAGCCGTCTGAGGCTTATGACCGAGGGGGACTTCGGAACCAGAGGAGGCCCTCCGGGCGACCTCTACGTCTCTATCTTCGTTAAAGAGCACTCGATCTTCTCGCGCGAAGAGAACGACGTTATATGCGAAGTGCCAATCAGCTTTACGGCTGCCGCACTCGGCACGGAGCTTGAGGTGCCGACTCTTGAGGGGCCGGTTAAGCTGAAGGTTCCGGCCGGTACGCAGTCGGGCAAGATCTTCAGGCTCAAGCACAAGGGCATAGCCTCTGTGCGTTCGGGAAGAAGAGGTGACGAGCAGGTGGTGATAACGGTCGAGACGCCTACGAAACTTACGAGTGAGCAGCGCGAACTGCTCTTGCAGTTTGCCGAGGTCAGCGGCGAGGAGAGTACGCCGCTGCACAGGAACTTCTTCTCCAAAGTGAAGGATCTATTCGAATGATGGCGCTTCTTAACAGCTTTAGTAGTCGTAAATGTGTCGGGCTTACAGCTCTGCTCTTTTTACTCGTTGCTTTTTCTCCGCCCACAGACTCGGAGGCCTTTATGGGCTTCTTTGAGAAGGGGGAAAAGGGGGAGAAGCAGGAGACGTCTGAGTCGGTGCAGGAGTTCAGGCCGGTTCCCGTGCCCGGAGCACCAATACTTACCGACGAACCGGACGCAATAGAGCGGGCGATCTTTAATAGCAAAGACGGAACGGACGAAACCGGTATCGGCGGCGGTATAGATAACGACGGGCCGCTCTTTGGCACCGACGGTGCCTTCGGGGCTTTAGTGGCCCCTTCTGAGGAAGCACCTCTTGGCGACACCGACTCCGAGGACTACGAGCCCGTAGTCTTCTACGAACTTAGACCTGAGGAGTCGGAGTCAGACGCCTCCGGTACTTTCACTGCCGAAGAACTCGACATGGAACTCGACCGCATGCTTTCGGGCGCCTCTACCGACTCGGGGCTTCTTTATCTGGCGCGCACACTTACCGCAAGGGACGACATAGCAAAGGGCGCAAGGGCTTACTCCAGGCTCATCGAAGATTTCCCCTCTTCGCCGCTCCGTTTCTCAGCCTTCTACGAACTCGGTTACCTGCGCTACAGAGCCAACAGGCTCGGTGAGGCACGCGGCCTGCTGCAATACGTAGTAAAGAGCCGCAAGGCAGCGGTCACCCTCAAGGACTCGGCCCGCGCGCTCTTGGAAGAGGTGGACTCTATCTATGAGCGCGGCTCTGCAAAGAGCGACCGTGTCTCCATTGGCGTACTACTGCCGCTCGACGGCAAGTATGAGAAGATGGGCAGCGCTGCGCTTAACGGCATACTGCTCGCCACCGGGGCCTTTGCCGAAGACGGCAGAGCGGTGGACGTATATGTTAGAGACACCGGCGGACAGAGCGCCGGGACCAAGGCAGCCATAGACGACCTTGTGAACAAAAAGAAGGTGCGCGCCATTATCGGCCCCATGCTTTCGTCCACCTCCGAGGCGGCGGCAAAGTACGCGCAGAACAGGCGCACCCCGATTATCGCCCTTTCGCAGCGCGACGGGCTTACCGACATTGGCAACTATGTCTTCAGAAACTCCCTGCTCCCGGCGCGTCAAGCAGCGCTTGTGGCCTCTTACGCCTACAACACGCTCGGCAACAGAACATTCGTTATCCTCTATCCGCGCTCCCGTTACGGTTCTACGCTAGCCCGCGCCTTTGCCGCAGAGGTCGAGAGGCTCGGCGGGATGGTCATAAACAGAACCTCGTACGCGCCCGGATCTCAGGATCTGAACGAAGAGCTGAGAGACCTCTTTCTGATAGAGGAGGAGGAGATGGCAAAGGGACGCCGGACCATAAAGGAGTACAATCCGACAGTCGTTGCCGACGCGCTCTACATTCCCGACAACTACCAGACCGTCTCGATGGTCATACCGTATCTTGAGTACTTCAACATAGAGGAGCTTCAGCTCTTAGGCTCCAACGGCTGGAACTCGCCCAAACTGATCGAACTCGGCAAGAAGGGCGTGCGCGGCGCAGTCTTCGCAGACGGCTTCTTTACCGGTTCAGAGCGCGAGGCGACTCTAAGTTTTTCCGATAAGTACCGCACACTCTACGGCACAGAGCCCGGTGTTCTGGCCTCGCAGGCGTACGACGCGACGCTGCTGCTGCTTGCCGCGATATCAGAGCAAGGGTACGAGTGGATGGATCGCGAGACGCTTCGCCGTGCGCTCGTTAAGACAGAGGGCGTAGACGGCTCCATCGGGAGTATCTCCGTAGAAGAGGGCGGAGAGGTGGCAAAGGAGCTGTTTCTGCTTCGCGCCGAACGCAAAGGCATAGTAGAGGTTGAACTCGACGCTGAGGCTAGAGCGGGTACAATGGCCCCCGGCCACACTTCTCCCTCATCTAATAAAAACGGAACTGATAACGAGCAGACTGAGGAGGAAACATGGGACTGACGCATACCGACGAGTCGGGTAAGGCTAAAATGGTAGACGTTACCGCCAAGGACGTTACCTCCAGAGAGGCTACGGCTGCGGGCAGAGTGACTATGAAGCGCGAGACGCTAGAGCTGGTTCTCTCTAACGAGATGAAGAAGGGCGACGTCTTGGGAGTAGCCCGGCTTGCTGGTATTATGGCCGCCAAGCGGACCTCGGAAATAATACCGCTCTGCCACCCGATAGGCGTAACGGGCGTGGACGTGGACTTTGTTACGGTAGAGGAGCCGCCGTCCATAGAGATAACCGCCACGGCGCGCGTCGCCTCGCAGACAGGGGTCGAGATGGAAGCCCTGACAGCAGTTTCGGTGGCAGCGCTTACTATCTACGACATGTGCAAGGCGGTGGACAAGGCGATGGAACTCTCCAACATAAGGCTCTTAAAGAAGAGCGGTGGCAGAAGCGGAACCTACGTTGCCCCAGAATGAGCGGGCAAGCGCGCGGTTAAAGTTGTGAGAGACAAATGCCGAACTTAAGGGGTAGATAAACAGGACAGATTAGTCGTTAAAGGGGAGAGAAAATACTGTTTTACTCTCCTGATTCTTTTTTGTTATACTTTAGGTCATGGATAAAGAGAGACTAGAATACTTCAGGAACCTCCTTAACGGAACGCTCAACGACCTGCTCAGCGAAGCAGGGCGTACGGTCAGTGACATGAGCGACTCCAATGAAGAGAACTTTCCCGATCCGTCCGACAGGGCGGCGCTAGAGACCGACAGAAACTTTCTCTTGAGGGTCAAGGATCGCGAGCGCAAGCTGATCTCAAAGATCAAGGAGGCGCTCGGAAGGATAGAAGACGGCTCCTTCGGCATCTGCGACCACTGCGAAGAGGAGATTTCGGTAAAGAGGCTAGAGGCGCGCCCGGTCACCACCTCCTGCATAGAGTGCAAGAAGGAGGAGGAAGAGAACGAGAAGGCTCGCAGCTAGGCGCGGGCTTTTTTGTGCTGTTGGGCTTTGTTGGTTCTCGGGCTTTGTTTGGGCTCTCGGACTTTTTCCGGGCCTCAGGGCTCTCTATTTGTCCCACTTTGCCCTTGCCGCCTCTTTTACGGCTATACTGTCTATAGAGCTACTGAACATATCTTATGTCTAAATCAATTTAAAAAATAAGCATTGAAAACGGAGAGAGATGCCTGAACTGAGAAAAGACCCAATTATCGGTAGGTGGGTAATAATTTCTACCGAGCGGGGAAAGCGTCCGAGCGAGTTCGAGAAGGGGCGGCCTGTGCCCAAGAGCGGCTTCTGCCCGTTCTGTCCAGGGCACGAAGACAAGACGCCCCCTGAGATACTCGCCTACCGTAAAGATGACGGAAAGCCCGATACCGGCGGCTGGCACGTGCGCGTTGTGCCGAACAAGTACCCGGCGCTCAAGGTAGAGGGAGATCTCGACAGGGTCGGAGACGGCGTATACGACCGGATGAACGGCATCGGAGCGCACGAGGTGGTTATAGAGTCGCCCGGGCACAAGGACTCGCTCTCCTCGATACCGACCTCGCAATTCGAGGAAATACTCTGGACGTACCGCGATCGCATTATAGATCTTAAAAAGGACGAGCGGCTGCGCTACGTGCTTATTTTCAAGAACCACGGCGAGGCCGCAGGCGCGACGCTTGAGCACAGCCACTCCCAGATAATAGCCCTGCCGATCATCCCCAAGCGCGTCAGCGAAGAACTCGTCGGCGCACAGGCTTATTATAATTACAAAGAGAGGTGCATCTTCTGCGACATTATACGGCAGGAGATAATGCAGTCGAACAGGGTGGTGGCCGAGAACGCCGACTTTATCGCCGTTACTCCCTATGCCCCGAAGAGCCCCTTTGAGATATGGATACTTCCCAAAGAGCATGAGTCCAACTTCGAGAACTGCCAGAAGCACCACTACGAAAACCTCTCTGTCTTCTTCTCCGACATATTGAAGAGAATGGACAAGGTGCTGGACTTCCCGCCGTACAACTTTATTCTCCATACTGCACCGATCAAGAACGGATCGTTGAATCACTACCACTGGCACTTCGAGATTATGCCGAAATTGACTCGCGTGGCCGGGTTCGAGTGGGGCTCAGGCTTCTACATCAACCCCACCTCTCCCGAAGAGGCTGCCAAGTTCTTAAGAGAAGCGAAGGTCTAGAGCCGGCCCGGCTCTGTTCGGGACCCCGGCGTTATGCCGGTGTCCCTGCACGGTAAGTGACACCGGCTGTTCCGGCTGCTTGCCGAGTGCAAAGTGTCGCAAAGCCGTACAGAAGAGGGTTCTGTTCGTGGATAATGAGCTGGTTCGTAAACTTGTAGAGCTTGTAGAGTCCGGCAGTTCCATAGGCGATCCTACGGACGGTGCGCTTCTACTGGCTCATACCGTCGGGTATCAAGCGGTCTCGCTCTACTGTGCCTCCGCTACTACGCAAGCGGAGGCCGAGAGGCCCGGCTACGTACTAAAGGCCCACGCCCTAAACTCATCCCTCGGCTCATCCCCAGATTCTCCCAATGACTCTCCCAGTGACTCGCTCACCCCTGTTAAAGAAGTAGAGGGGTGCGCGGAGCTTGAACTCTTGCTCGGCGAGCGAGGCATTTCGCCGCTACCCTATTCCCTGGCCGCTCTTTTATTAGACGGTTTACCGGTTGAAGCTCCAAAGAAAGCCCTTGCCGTTTCTATTCGGTCCCTTAGCTCTGAAAAAGGGTCCGGTTTTCTGCTCCTTTGGGGCGAGCCCGCTGTGTCGGCCCTTGAGGCCGAGGCACTTGTGGAGGTCGGGGCCCCGGTACTGCTTGCAGCTCTTAAGCAGGCCGAACTGGAGCTGCGTGTGCAGAGCCTTAGCCGCGAGGTGGCCGAGGCCGAGGAGCGGTTCAAGGGTGTTGAGAAGTTTCTCTATCTCGGAGACATGGCGGCGATGCTGGTCCATGAGGTGAAGAACCCGCTAATCAGCATCGGCGGTTTCGCCGAGCGGCTAAAGAAGAAGATAGAGCCCGGTTCTCCGGCCTTCAAGTGCGTAGAGCTTATGATCTCAGAAGTGCACAGGATAGAGAAGATCACCGACAGCGCGTTCAGGTGCATGGGCAACGAGTTTCTGGAGCACGAAGAGGAGGATCTCGAAGAGATACTTACAGAGACTCTTGGGCTCTTTGGAGACGAGTTTGCCGAACTCGGCATAGAGCTGACAATGACAATGGAGAGCGGCCCGGTTACCGTGCTTGCAGACCGTGAACAGCTTAAAATAGCTTTTGACAACCTGATTGCCAATGCGATACAGTCAATGGAGAAGGGCGGTAAACTCGCGCTCTGCGTAGCAAAAGAGCCCGGCCACGCTGTGGTCGATATTACCGATTCGGGCACCGGCATAGACTCTGAGCAGGTAGACTCTATCTTCATCCCCTTCTTCACGACCAAAGAGTGCGGTACGGGCCTCGGGTTGCCTATAAGCAACTCGATTGTCCTGCATCATCAGGGCTCTATTGAAGTGATCGGCAGCTCTGGAGAAGGCACCACCTTTCGGGTTCGGCTACCGAGAGTTTCAGGGGGGTAGGCCGGCTCTTTTGTAGCTTGATATTTCTCGTTTTTAAATATTCGTCTCCCGGGCAGCTTTGCCGTCTAAGTCGGCTAGAGCTTTTCAGGGGCTTTGGAGTACTTACTTCGTTGGTAGAACACGGTAGCAGAATGCAGTGTGGGGTCGGGCAATATGAGTGATCTAAAGGGCAAAAGAATTCTCGTTGTTGACGACGAGGAGGGGCTCAGGCTTCTGTACAAAGAGGAGCTGGAGGACGACGGCATAGACGTTGTGCTTGCAAGTTCGGGCACCGAGGCGATGGAAGTGCTCAGTGAACAGAGCGCAGAGATGGACCTTGTGCTGCTCGACATAAAGATGCCGGGCATGGATGGCGTTGAGGTGCTGCGCAGGGTAAAGGAGCAGTGGAAAGAGCTGCCGGTAATTCTCTGCACGGCCTATCCGCACTACAAGCACGAGTTCGGCACGTGGGCCTCTGACGCCTATGTGGTAAAGTCTTCGGATCTAACTGAACTGAAGCAGACGATAAGAGAAATTCTGCTCGGTTGATGCGCTGGGGCTTCTTTTCTTGTGCGGTGAACGCAGAGCGGCCGGTTTTTGGGCAGGGGGCGCAAAGGGCTTCTTTTTGGGAAGGATACACAAAGGGGCTTACTCTTGCTTATTGCCCTTTCGAGAGTACCTGTATATAGAC
>JADFVP010000061.1 GCA_015222595.1 Pseudomonadota bacterium | reverse complement strand
CTAAAGACCTACTACCCGGTAAAGAAGGGGCTTTTAAGGCGCACGGTCGGCCACGTTAAGGCGGTGGACGGAATCGATCTTGAAATTAAAAGAGGCAGCACGCTGGCGCTTGTCGGCGAATCGGGATGTGGAAAGACCACGGCAGGAAAATCGATCATCAGGCTTATCGACCCGACCGACGGAGAAGTGCTCTACGACGGCACGGAGATAGCTCGTTTAAGCGAGCGGGGGCTGAAGGCGTTTCGCTCCAAGGCGCAGATAATCTTTCAGGACCCGTACTCAAGCCTGAATCCGCGCATGGTCGTAAAAGATATTATTGGTGAAGGTGTTCGCGCACTGAAACCTGAGCTGAGCCGCATGGAGCGGACCGAGAGGACGATAGAGACGCTCGAGCGCGTGGGGCTAGGAGTTGAGGCGCTTACACGCTACCCGCACGAGTTCTCAGGCGGGCAGCGGCAGAGAATAGGCATTGCCCGCGCACTTGCCGTTGACCCTGAGTTCATTATCTGCGACGAGGCGGTAAGCGCGCTCGATGTTTCGGTGCAGGCGCAGATACTGAACCTGTTGAAGTCGATCCAGCGCGACTTCGGCATCTCTTATCTTTTTATCACGCATGATCTCGGCGTAGTGGAGTACATTGCCGACGAAGTGGCCGTAATGTACAACGGCAAGATTGTAGAGCGCGGCCCTACCGAAGAACTCTTCAAGAACCCGACCAACGACTACACGAAGAAACTGCTCGGCGCAATTCCGGACATGCCGCCGATACCGAAGGCACAAAAGACCGATTAAACCCCCTCACCGGTACTGTCCAATTCACGCCGTGCGCGGAGCACTCCTGCGGAGGGCAGTATCCGTTTGGATTTCTTGTTAGGAAATTTGTAGCACCTAAATAGACAGTGGCGCAGCGGTGAGCGAAGTGGTCTCGTCGAGCCCGAAGAGCAGGTTCATGTTCTGCACCGCAGCCCCGGAGGCGCCCTTCACGAGGTTGTCTATCGCAGAGACCACTACAACTTTCTGCTGCTGCTCATCTATATAGAGACCGATGTCGCAGTAGTTTGAGCCCCTGACTTGAGAGATATCGGGAAAGTGACCGGGAGCCATAACACGCACGAACGGTTCGCCCTCATACATCTCTTTATACAACCCGTGGAGCGCACTTGGGGTAACGGTCTCATTCAGCCAGACGTAAGCCGTGGTGAGTATGCCGCGCGAAACCGGCAGAAGGTGCGGCGTAAATGTTACGTTCAGGTCTGCTCCCGCCAGAGCCGAAAGCTCCTGGGCCATCTCCGGCGTATGGCGGTGCTCGCCAATCTTATAGGCCTTGAAGCCCTCATTGATAGTTACGAACGAAGTCTCTATCGCGGCCTTCCGGCCCGCGCCCGTCACTCCTGATTTGGAATCTATTACAACCGGCATACCTGCGTTGCAAAGACCGTTCTTCATAATAGGAGAGAGCGCCAGAAGCGCACCGGTCGGAAAGCAGCCGGGGTTGGCAACGAGCGAGGTCTCTTTAATTGCCTCTCTGTGGAGTTCGGGCAGGCCGTAGACGGCTTTGTCGAGGAGGCCGGGAGCCGTGTGCTCACAGTACCACTTTTCATAAACAGCAGCGTCGTGAAGACGAAAGTCGGCGCTAAGGTCCACGACCTTCACCCCGGATTCGACAAAGGGCAGCACCGAGGCCTGAGAGACCCCGTGCGGCAGGGCCGAAAAGAGGACGTCGCACTCCATTGACTCGATCTCAGCCGGGTCGAGGTACTTAAGGCCATTGTAGTAGCCCGCAAGCGCGGGATAGACCTCTGTTACCCCAACGCCCGAATACTGGCGCGAGGTAACGGCCACCACCGTAACATCCGGGTGAAGCGCGAGCAGCCTGAGCAGTTCGGCTCCGGTGTAACCGGAGCCGCCTATTATAATCGCCTTAATCATAAGAAAACCCTTTTAACCGTTAATGGTGCGGAGGTAGATTAAATCTTTTATACCAATACGCGCACCGTTGCACAATCTATATTAATTGCAGTAGACAAAAAAAGGGGAAGACCGAAGTGGTCTTCCCCTTTAAAAAACTGAATTCGCAAGAGTTTATCTCTTTGAGAACTGGAACCTCTTACGTGCACCCTTCTGGCCGAACTTTTTACGCTCTACCATTCTCGGGTCTCTCGTTAGAAGGCCGGCCTTCTTGAGTACCGGTCTCAGTTCGGGGTCTATGTGGAGGAGCGCCCTTGAGATACCGTGCCTGATTGCTCCTGCCTGGCCGCTCATTCCGCCGCCGTTGACATTCGCAAAGACATTGTACTTCTCTTTCAGGTTGGTCAGCACAAGCGGCTGAAGCACTATGTT
>JADFVP010000060.1 GCA_015222595.1 Pseudomonadota bacterium | reverse complement strand
GGCTGAACTCGCGGCCCTTACGGGCTCTATCTTCTTTAGAGAGTGAGAGAGAGACGGAGACCGCAGTCTCGGCGAGTTCAGTAAGGATATGGAGCCCCAGAGCAGAATCTCCAGGAGTGCCCGTTACGTAGATGTCGTCGCCGAGTTCGGCGCCGTTTCTGTAGACGACCTCTTCTGGGAGCGCCTCGCCTAAAAGGGTCGTGGTTATAGAGAGAGTCTCGCCCGTTGCTGTATTGCCGCCGGCAAGAGTTGCGCCGAACAGTATGGCCGTTGCGCTCATGCCCTTGTAGAGACCGTCTATAAAGGCGGCGTCGGTTGTCTTTGGTAATATTAACGAGACGAAGAAGAAGGTCGGGGTTGCGCCCATTGCCGCTATGTCCGAGATGGAGACGCTAAGGGCTTTTGAGCCGAGCTGCACGGGTGTGGTGTTTGTGAGCGTAAAGTGTGTGGACTCGACCAGCGTGTCGGTCGTAGTTAGCAGTACGGTGCCGGGCGTTTGAGCCGTTACGCTTGTGTCGTCGCCGATGCCTTTTATGAGTCGGGGGTCTGGGGTGGAGTACTTGCGCGAGAGCGTTTCGATTAGAACGTCTTCCGGTGGAAGACGGTTTTCGCCGGTTTCGTTTCCGGTTTCATTCCCAGTCTTTTCCCCGGTCTCTTTTGTCTGCTTTTTGGACTTATGCACCATTGGCTTGCAGGAACTAGAACCCTTATTTGTAGTAGCTCTGTTTAGGAGAACGGGGTGGCCATCTGTCGGGTCTCGTAACAGGCCCCCGACGAAGTTACGCGCGCGGCTGGTTGCGCCCTTTTTTTGTTGCCTTCTTGGCGCCGGTCTTGGCTTTTACAGCCGTCGTCGCCTTCTTACGTGGGCTTTTGGCTCCACCGGCCTTCTTCGCCTTTACCGTATCTTTGCGGAAGACTATCTTGATGACGTCGTCCATATGCTTTACCGGCCTGAACTTCATCTTTTTGCGAACGTCGGGCGGAATCTCGCTAAGGTCTTTCTCGTTCCTCTCCGGCATTATTACGGTCGTCATCTTGGCCCGAAGCGCCGCAAGGGCTTTTTCTTTGAGCCCGCCAATAGGGAGCACTCTTCCGCGAAGCGTAATTTCTCCTGTCATGGCAACGTCGCGCCTGACCGGGGTCTTGGTAAGGGCCGAGATTATGGCCGTTGCCATAGTAACTCCGGCAGAGGGGCCGTCTTTGGGTATGGCCCCCGACGGAACGTGTATATGGATGTCGAGTGTCTTGAAGTCGTCTGTGATACCGAGTTTATCTGCCCTTGAACGCGTGTAGCTGAGCGCCGCCTGTGCGCTCTCCTTCATAACGTCGCCAAGCTGGCCTGTTAAAGAGAGCGCCCCGCGCCCCTTCATAACAGTCGCCTCTATGTAGAGTATCTCTCCGCCTACCGGAGTCCACGCCAGTCCGGTCGAAACGCCGATCTCGTCGCGTTTCTGTTCGTCTTCGGGCAGGTATCTCGGCACGCCGAGGTACTCGTGCAGGTTCTTCTGCGTTATTGCCGTAGAGGTCTTGCGCCCACCGGCCACCTTGCGCGCTACCTTGCGGCAGATAGAGGCGACCTCGCGCTCAAGGCTTCTAAGCCCAGCCTCGCGCGTGTACTCGCTAATAACCTTTCTGGTCGTCGCATCTGCAATGCTGATGAGCTTGCGCGTAAGGCCGTGCTCCGTTATCTGTCTCGGCACAACGTACTTGCGCGCTATCTGAAGCTTATCTTCCTCTGTGTAGCCAGACAGGTATATTATCTCCATGCGGTCTCTAAGAGGCGCCGGAATAGGGTCTGCGGTGTTGGCCGTCATAACGAACATGACGTTGGAGAGGTCGTAGGGGACGTTTAAGTAGTGGTCGGAGAAGGCGTTGTTCTGCTCCGGGTCGAGCACCTCCAGGAGCGCGCTCGACGGGTCTCCGCGAAAGTCCGTGCCGATTTTGTCTATCTCGTCCATCATAAAGACCGGGTTGGTGGTGCCGGCCTGCTTAATGCCCTGAATAATGCGCCCGGGAAGAGCGCCGACGTAGGTTCTGCGGTGGCCCCGTATCTCGGCCTCGTCCTTTATTCCGCCAAGAGAAATACGGACGAATTCGCGCCCCATACTCCTCGCGATTGATTTTCCGAGCGACGTCTTGCCGACCCCGGGAGGGCCCACAAAGCAGAGTATCGGGCCCTTGGTGTCGTTCTTCAGTTTGCGAACGGCGAGGAACTCAAGTATCCGCTCCTTGATCTTCTCAAGCCCGTAGTGGTCTGTGTCGAGTATCTCTTTCGCCTTCTTGAGATCGATAACGTCCTTTGTATAGTTGGCCCAAGGCAGGTCTGTGAGCCACTCAAGGTAGGTACGAATTAGCCCTGCTTCGGCAGCGTCGGGGTGCATCATGTCGAGCCGATCGGCCTGCTTCGAGGCCTCCTTCTCTACCGCCGGGGGCATATTCGCCTTGGTTATCTTCGTTCTCAGTTCGTCGGACTCTTCGTTGCTCTCTTCCAGGTCCCCAAGCTCGTTTTTGATGGCGCGCATCTGCTCGCGCAGAAAGTACTCGCGCTGCGACTTGTCCATCTCGTCCTTGGCCTGGCTCTGGATATGGGCCTGCATCTGCGAGACTTGCAGCTCTTTGTTTATGTGTTCGGAAACTTTCCTGAGGCGCGCCATCGGATCGCGCATCTCGAGTATCTCTTGAGACTCGTCAATCTTGAGCCCCAGGTTCGAGGCCACGAGGTCTGCCATGCGTCCCGGATCGGTGATGTTCTCGACTATCATCATCACCTCCTGAAAGACGACCTTGCCGAGCGAAGCGAGCCTCTCCAGCTGCTCTTTGACGTTGCGCATAAGCGCCTCGATCTGAAGCGTGGCCTCTTTGGTCTCTATCTCAGGGGTCTGGGCTATCTCTACTAAGTAAGAGGGCTTTGTTTGGGCGAACTTCTTTACGCTTGCGCGCGTAAGGCCCTGCACCAGTATCTTTACCCTGCCGTCAGGAAGCTTGAGCATCCGCATTATCATGCAGACCGTGCCGTTACGGTAGATGTCCTTGGAGTTCGGGTCCTCGTCGGTTATATCTTTCTGAGTGGCCGCAAAGATAAGGCGGTCTTTCGTAAGGGCCGCATCGACCGCATTTATGGAACGGTCCCGGCCCACAAAGAGCGGCACTATCATAAACGGGAAGATAACAACGTCTCTGACGGGCAGCAGCGGCAGAGTGTCGGGTATAACGAGTTGCTCTTCGTCTATGTCCAGAGCGTCTCTTATTTCATCATCGTCTTCGATCATGGCTACCTCGATTGTGGGGCGGTTATTTCGACTCTATCGCTACGCGTTTCGTAGCGGCTCTTTTGTCTTTTATCCGTGGAATACTTATCGTCAGAATACCGTTTTTATAAAGAGCTTTTATCTTTGCCGTGTCGACCGGGAAGGGAAGATCGACAGAGCGGTAGATGCGTCCGAAGACCCGCTCCATACAGACGTAGTTGACCTTCTCCTCTTCGAAGCAGTCGAACTTCATGGCCTTTATGGTCACTGCGCTCCGGTGTATAAGCACCTCTACGTCCTCTTTGCGCACGCCGGGCATCTCTACCTCTATTGTCAGCTCGGCGTCCGTTGAGTACATATCGACGTTCGGTATATGGGTAATGGGCTCGTGGCCCGTACCCAGCATGTCGTCGGACTTGTCGCCGAGAAGGCGCGAGATGTTGCTTACCTCGAAAGAGGTCAGTTTCGTGCTCTTTTTCTTGGAAATCTTTGCCATGTCTACTGCCTCGCCTCTTTCGTGTCAGTCATAAATTCAATATACTGACTATAGTCCCACTTCTACCGTATTGTCAAATGAATAGGAGAGGGAAAAGATTATAATTTCAGGCCCTTCAGGAACTTTTTAAGGTCTTTCGAAATGTCGGAATGTTTTAGCCCGTAAGAGATATTGGCCTTTAGAAAACCGAGCTTGTCTCCGGCGTCGTAACGGTCGCCTTCGAATTCGCAGGCGTAGATTTCCTCGGTCTTTAGAAGCGTGCGCAGCGCATCGGTCAGCTGTAGCTCGCCGCCCTTACCCTTCTTCGTCACCTCAAAGGCATCGAAGATTCCGGGTGTTAAGATATAGCGCCCTATGATCGCTAAGTTGCTCGGCGGGTTGCTCTTCGGTTTCTCTACAAGGTCTGTTACGCGGTAAGTTCCGGGGCCGATCTTCACTCCCTGTATCACTCCGTAGAGGTGCGTCTGGTTCTTAGGCACCTTCTGCACGGCTATCACCGTGGCGTTAACCTTGTTGTAGAGCTTTTCCATCTGCTTGATGGCCGGAACCTTCGCGTCTATTATGTCGTCACCGAGGAGCACCGCAAAGGGCTCGTTGGAGACGAGGTTACGGGTAATAGCAACTGCGTGGCCGAGGCCGAGGGGCTGTTTCTGGCGCGTGTACGCAAATGTCACGCGGTCGGATATCTCGCGTATCTGTTTAAGGAGCAGCTTCTTGCCCTTCTCCTTCAAGAGAGATTCCAGCTCGAACGAGATATCGAAGTGGTCCTCTATGGCCGTTTTGCCCATGCCCGTTACTATTATGATCTCTTCTATCCCGGCGTCGGCGGCCTCCTCGATCACGTACTGGATGAGCGGCTTGTCCACAAGCGGCAGCATCTCTTTGGGGATGGCCTTTGTTGCGGGCAGAAAGCGGGTGCCGAAGCCGGCTGCCGGAAAGACGGCCTTCTTTATCTTTTTTAGTTTTGTTTTTTTGGTAGTCAATTTAGTTTTCCTGTCTGGAAAAGTACGGCAACTGTTCATTCATTATAGTCGCTAAGAGACAGAGCGGGGAGTGTGCAAACGCAGAGTTGATGATAAGCATTTTGCGGCTATAAGTCAAGTTGGCGCCCACAGTCCCCACTCTCGCCCACAGTCGTGGGTTTTATTTCAGGTACGTCGGTGGTTCCTGAAGCCCCTGTGGCAGGGGGGTAGTTATCGAAGCCATAGGAGGATGAAAAAAAACGGCAGAATTGACCGGGGTCAATGCGTTCGCTACAGAAGTGGCGTAGAGTAGGTGTATACAGAGTTACTGTTTGACCGATGTGTACTTCATTACTATCGATGCAGTTTAAGAGAGGAGGCTGAGATGTCCGGTTTGGTTCATGAACTGAAGCAGGATCACGTTGAGGTGTTCGCTCTCATGGAGAGCCTCAGAGGCGTTGATATTGAGACAAGAGATGCGCAGCAGACTATTCATTTAATAAGGCAGATGCTCTCGGCGCACCTGAAGAGGGAAGAGACCGAGTTCTATCCGAAGCTCAAGGTGGCTGCGCGGTTCGACGGTCGCCTCAAAAATATCTTAATGCTCTTTGCGGCCGATATGGATGTAATTGCGCAGACGACGCTGCTCTTTCTTGCCAAGTACGCCCACGGCGGAGTTCAGCTGGACTTTGCAAAAGAACTCGGCAGAATACTCGCGACTCTTAGAACCCGCATGAACAAAGAGGAGACGATTCTTTACGATAGGTACGACCAGTTGGTAGTTGCCGCCTAACCCCCTTGCGGGGGTCTTATATCAGGTACTCTTTTCTCTGGTTTGAGCTTTAGGTGGTGTTGTGAAATGGAATTTGCGGGCAACGCCACCCTGCAAGACAGTTCCCCCCGAACAGAAGTCCCCCCCCCGTTATTACTCTATACCCCACACCGGTGTATGGTGTGGGGTATAGGGTAATAACGGGGGGGGGACTTCTGTTCGGGGGGAACTGTCTTG
>JADFVP010000059.1 GCA_015222595.1 Pseudomonadota bacterium | reverse complement strand
GCTGCGACGCAGTAGAGTTGTACTGCGACCCGCACGGGAATTTCCCGAACCATCATCCCGACCCGACGGTAGCTGAAAATCTGATAGCCCTTATAGATACGGTAAAGCGCGAGGGCGCCGACTTTGGCGTGGCCTACGACGGAGACGCCGACCGCATAGGGGTGGTCGACGAGAAGGGTGGAATAATATGGGGCGACAAACTCATGGTCATCTACGCGCGCTCTATCTTAGAAGAGAGACCGGGGGCCACGATTGTTGGCGAGGTCAAGTGCTCCAAGACAATGTACGACGAAATAGACGCCAGGGGCGGTAAAGCCGTTATGTGGAAGACCGGCCACTCGCTGATAAAGTCGCGAATGAAGGAGCTGAAGGCCGCTATGGCCGGAGAGATGAGCGGTCATATCTTCTTTGCCGATAAGTGGTTCGGCTTCGACGACGCGGTCTACGCGACATGCAGGCTTGTAGAGATACTTGCGGCAAAGAGGGTGGCGGACAAGGGCTTCGCCTTCTCGGCTCTTCTCGACGGCATGCCAGAGACGATAGTCACCCCGGAGATTCGCGTAGAGTGCGCCGACGACAGGAAGTTCAAGGTGATAGAAGAGCTCTCGGATGTGCTCGGAGACGGCACTGACGACCTTAAGATAGTAGACGTTATCAGAATAGACGGCCTCAGGATAAACTTCGACGGGGGCTGGGCGCTCGTTCGGGCGTCGAATACGCAGCCCGTGCTCGTTATGCGGTTCGAGTCTACGACAGAGGAGTTGTTGGAAAAAGCAAAGGACTTTATGCGCACAAAGCTCAATATGGTCGCTCCGGGCATTGCCGACGGAATCTAGCATCAGTTTTTATTGCAGAGAAAGACCGCTTGGGCACGCTGTGCCGGAGCGGTCTTTTCAGTTTTTGTCTTATCTGCTTCAGTTCTTCTTTTTAGTTTCCACTTTAGTCTCTTCTTTTAGCCTCTTCGCTATCTTTTCGGTAACTCCTTTAACCGTGCAGAGCTCTTCAACCGTTGCCCCGGAGATTCCTTTAATATCGCCAAAGGCCGCAAAGAGCGCGCGTTTTCTCTCTTTGCCTACACCCGGCACACTGTCTAGTATTGAGCGCACTGCCGCTTTGCCCCTCAGTTTTCTCTGATACGTTATCGCGAAGCGGTGCACCTCGTCCCGGATGCGCCGGAGAAGAAGGTCGGGCTTCGAGCCCTCCTTTAAGAGCACGGGGTCTTTAACGCCGGGTCTAAAGACCCGCTCACCCTTAGGGCCGCTGCTGCTTTTGGCGCTTCTGCTTTCTCTGTAACCGTCTTTACTTGTCTTGTCTTTAGCCAGAGCGGCAATGTCTATGCCTGTAATGCCGAGTTCGTCAAGCACCTTTATTGCCACGTTCAGCTGGCCCTTGCCGCCGTCCATCAATATCAGCGAAGGCATCGGCAGCGAGGGGCTTGCGCCATTTTTATTTCGGGTGCTTTTTTTATCTTTGGGCACTTCTGTACTTGTGCTGGCATATCGCCTTGAAAGCACTTCGCGCATCATCGCATAGTCGTCTGGGCCTTTAACGTCCTTTATCTTGAAGAGGCGGTAGCTCTTCTTCTGCGCCTTACCGTCCACAAAGGAGACCATGGCTCCTACGCAGTTACTGGCTCCCAAGTTCGATATGTCGAAGGCCTCTATGCGTACAGGACGGTTCGTAAGCCTGAGGCGGCTCTTCAGTGCAGTAATAACCTCAGTCTCTTTCGACTCGTCCTCGGCCCGTTTCTTTAGCGCCTCGGCTGCGTTCTCCTTCGCCATTTCTATCAGCTTTATCTTCTTGCCCTTTTGCGGCACGGTGATCGAAATCTTGCGCTTCGCCTTTTCCGAGAGCCAGTCGATGAGCACTGAGCGCTCCGCCACTGTGCACGGCAGGAGAATTTCTTTCGGCACATACCGCCCTCCTCTGTAGTACTCGGTTACGAAGGAGCCCAAGAGTTCGGCGTCCGAAAAACCGATGTCTTCGAAGATGTGCGCCTCTGCGCTCACTAGTCTTCCTGAGCGGATGCCGAGGGCTTCGATAGAGAGTCGGTCAGTCGAGCGGCCCGTAGAGTCGTCCTTAGGCCCGTCGCCTTCTTTTGTACTTCGCGCAACGGCAAAGATGTCCTGCTCGACCGAAGAGTCGGAGACGACTCGCTGCGTTTCGAGCATCGCCTTAATGGCCTCTATCTGGTCTCTCGTCAGTGCGGCCTCTTCATACTTCTGCGCACTCGCCTCAGAGTCCATCTTCGCTTTCAGGGCTTTAACAAGCTCGTTGTTCTTTCCCTCTAAAAAGAGCATGGCGGAGTTTACAAGCGCGCGGTACTCAAGAGCGGAGATATGCCCCGTAGCGGGAGCCGAGCAGATGCCGAGTTGAAAGTCGAGACACGGGCGCGTTCTGTTTTTAAAGAATGAGTTGGAGCAGGTGCGAAGCGGAAAGATTCTTCTTAAGAACTTTATGGTGTCGCGTACGGCTTTGGCCGAGATGTAGGGGCCGAAGTACCGGGAGCCGTCTGCGGCAACGGAGCGCGTAACGAGAATGCGCGGGAACTCTTCGCCAGTTGTTATCTTTATCCGAACATAGGTCTTGGAGTCTTTTAGTCTGATGTTGTATCTTGGCTTGTGCTTCTTTAAAAGGGTGTCCTCTAAGAGCAGGGCCTCTTTTTCGTTGGCTGTGACAATGTAGTCGATATCTTTAACGCGTGAGGCGAGAAAGATCGCCGCGTACCGCGTATCGCTCGACTTGGCGGTTGAGAAGTACGAGCGCACTCTGGAGCGGAGGTTCTTTGCCTTGCCGATGTAGAGCACAGTGGAGTGCGCGCCCTTCATTATATAGACCCCGGGTGTGGCCGGAATCTTCTTCAGCACGGCGTCGATCTTGCGCTCTTTTTTCTTGAGCTTCTTCTCTTCTATTTCTTTGGCCATGTACTTATAGTAACAGAGGTGGTGCGAGAGATTGAAATAAAATAGGGTGAATACAGAGAAGGCCCGCCCCTGCGCACCGATGTCGGGGCGCAGGGCGGGCCACATGTTCTGTTAGAGTTGGTTGGCAGGTGTGCGGACCTTTTAGTCGGCCTTTGCTCTGTCGAGGTACTTGCCCTCTTCGGTGTCTATTCGTATGACGGTGTCGATCTCCACGAAATCCGGCACGTTCACAACGAGCCCGTTCTCCATCGTGGCCGGCTTGTACGATGCAGTAGCGGTTGCCCCTTTCAGGCGCGGCGCGGTATCGACCACCTTAAGCTCAACCACCTTCGGCGGCTCGACCCCTACCGGAGAGCCGTCGTAGAACTCGATGATGAACTTTATGTTCTCGATGAGGTAGTTGATGTTGTCGCCGAGAAGGTCGGCATTGAGAGATATCTGTTCGTAGGTGGCGGAGTCCATAAAGTGGTAGCCTGCGGCGTCGTTGTAGAGGTAGTCCATCTCGCGCTGTTCGAGCCGCGCCTTCTCCACCTTCTCGTCTGAGCGAAAGCGGTACTCGGTCGTCGAGCCGGTCTTCAGGTTACGCAGCTTGGAACTCACCATGCCGCGTCCCTTGCCGGGTGTTATATGAGAGACCGTTAGAACCGTGTACGGCTCTTTGTCGTGCAGTATCGTCATTCCGGCCCGTACCTGTGTTGCTACTATCATCTGCTTAAGCCCCGTCTTTCGTCTGTTGAGTGTTTACTTAATAGTTTTTGTGACGCTCTCCATATTCTCCACAGCGTTGAGCTTGGTGAAGAGGCTGTCGAAGCGCTCCTCAAGCTCTGCGCCAATCTTCCCAATTACCTCGTCGCCAAGATCCCACATCTGCTTCTTGAAAGGCCCGAAGCCCTTCTTGCGGGTCTTGTAGTAGAACTGCTCGTCTGTATCTTCCTCTTTGCGCTCTCCGGAGTGCTGCTCCTTCAGGTGGGCGTAGACCGCCTCTTTGAGTTCAGCCGGAAAGTTCGCGCTGTCGTAGATCATGTTCTGAAAGCCGGTCGCAAGGTGCACCTCTGCCGTGCCGCGCTCCGGGAAGACGTGGAATGCGTCGTCGGGCAGAGTGGAAGCGCCGTGCTGCACAACGCCGCCGAGGCCGTAATCGTCCTTGGAGATCTTGTCGAGCTTTTCTATAGTGTCGAAGTCCACCTTTACGCTTGCGATAGAGCCGTCTGGTAGCGCCACGCCGCCGTGCGAGGTTCCGGTCTGGATGCTAATCTTGGAAATGCCGGTGGTTCCTTCCTTAAGGCTCTCTTTGTAGCCGTCCATAAAGGCCCTCAACTCCTCTTCCGTAGAGTTCTTCTTGCCGACCTCTCCGATCTCTCCGCCCACGGAGACGGTAACGCCTGCGGGCTCGTTTGCGCGTATGTGCTCGGTCAGGAGCGCGGTCATCTCGTAGTTAGAGGTCTGCTGCTCCTTTATGGTCGCCTTCGAGAGGTCGACTGTGGTGGAGGCGTCTATGTCTATGTTGTAGAACTGTGCGTCTAGCGCCTCTGAGATAAGCGTCTTTAGAGCCGCAGTCTCTTCTGCCGGGTTCTTGGCGAAGGCAGAGGCATTTACCTGAAAGTGGTCGGCCTGGATAAAGACCGGCCCTGTCCAGCCCTCTTTTATCGCTGCCGCGAGACAGCAGGCCGTGTACTCTGCGGGTCTCTGTTCCGTGTACCCGATCTCGCTCTTCGCTATCTCGAAGAGAAAGGCTCCGGAGTTGTGCTTCTTGGCCGAGCGGAAGATGGCGCGGGCAACGTCGTAGGTGAGGCCGCGAATGTTAATGGCCGGTACGGTAAACCCGCCGCATTCGCGCGCGCCCATCGCGTCGTAGAGTCCCTGAATAGAGGCTGAACGGGTGCCGATGTCTGCTGCGCTGAGGCGTATGACCCTGCGGCACTCGTCCCTGATCTCTTCGTCGGTATTGAAGACCGCATTGTAGATTATGCCGTCTATGTCGGTCTCTCTAAGCCTGTCGGCATCGAAGACCTGCACCCCGCCACGGGCCTCCTCTACGGAATTATCCATATGCCGGTATACGGCACCTATAGAATCGAACAGCTCCATACAACCCTCCTTTGCAAGTTTCTTTATGAAAGTCTTTTTATGAAAGTCACTTATATCGAGATCGGTAGACGCTTCTGTTCCGTTTTTCTTTGCGTTCTACCCTTTTAACCGTAGTACCAGCCGTGGAGCCTTACAGGCGAGACGCCTGCATACCAGAGCGAGAGCAACAGCCAGTTGCCGAGCGTACGGCGCATAATACCGCTGCCTTCCCACCTGCGAGGTGAAGTCCGTACGGTCTCGTCCAGTAGTGCGACGCGCCCAAGTTCTCTTAACTTTTTAACACAATAGACATCTTCCATCAAGGGGAGTTTGGCGTAGCCGTTGGCTCTTAAGAAGGCCTCTTTGGTGGCGAATATCGCCTGGTCTCCATAGATCAGTCCAAGGAAGCGCGCCCTAAGGTTGGCCCCTGCCGCCACCACTCCGAGCGCCACTCCGGGTGAGTCTATGCTAAGGCGAAAGGCCCCGGCTACCGTACCCGGTATTTCAATAGCCTCTTGCACCCGGAGTTGCCAGAGGTCTGGCAGTACGCAGTCCGCATGAAGAAAGAGCAGCACCTCTCCTGTCGCTTCGCGCGCCCCGGCATCCATCTGCGCACCCCGGCCTCTTTCCGAGCAGATGACCGTGGCTCCGAGTCCTTCGGCAACCGTAACGGTTTTGTCGGCGCTGCCTCCGTCCACGACTATTATCTCGACATCAGGCCCGGTGGTTCCGGCGAGTTTAGCAGACCCGATAGCTTCGTTTATCCATTGCGCCTCATTCAACGCCGGTATTATGACCGATATCTTCACGGGCTCGTTATCTCTTTTCTGTTTGAACTCTGCGCCGCCCGGACGACACGGTTGAAGTAATTTACGATGGTAGTGCCGGAAGAGCAGGAAGCATGTGCTGCCAGGGTGAATACAGGGCGGTATTAGCTATCGAGAGTGCTGTTTATGAGGTCCATCATCTTGCTTAACTCGAACGGTTTTAGAAAGTACGGACACTTGGTGGTGGAGAGGAACTCCTTGACGTCGGCGCTGAAGACGTCTCCGGTAACGGCGATAAGGTGGCCTTTAAGGTACTCGTGCCCCTTGATTATTTCGTTGTAGAGTTCGATGCCGCTGATCCCCGGCATCTTTATGTCGAAGATCATGAGCGCAAAGCGCGCCTCTTTCAGCTCCTCTAACGCCTCACGGCCGTCGCGCGCGGTCCGGACGGTAAAGCCTTTTTTAGCGAGAAGGTCGGCAAGCGTTTCGCGTATCGATTTCTCGTCGTCCACGACCAGTACGTGCTTGCCGTTGTATGCGGATGCGCTGTTGTCGGCTATGGGGCTATCTTTGGTAACGGCCTTTTTAACCTGTGCCCACGCCTCGCGTTTGAGTATCGGAAGCTTAATGGTAACGAGTGCACCGCCGCCCTCGGAGTTGGTTATATCGATGGCACCGCCATGTTCGGTAATTATGCCGTGGGTAATAGAGAGTCCGAGCCCGGTGCCCTTGCCCACATCTTTTGTTGTGAAGAATGGGTCGAAGACCTTACGGATGACCTCTTTGCGCACACCCGGGCCGTCGTCTTTAAAGGTGATGCTGATCTTGTTATTTATCAATGCGGTAGTAACTTCTATCTTGCCTTTGCCGTGCGCCTCTACCATTGCGTCTTCTGCGTTGTTGATGACGTTTATAAAGACCTGCTGCAGCTGGTAGATGTCTACCATGGTGTGCGGCAACTGGCTTTCGAGATTGAGGGTGAATTCGATGTTGTTCGCCCTTAAGGAGTACTCCCTCATCTCGAGGGTCTTTTTGATTATCTCGTTTATATTGTGATATTCGCGTTCCGTCTTGGACGCCCTGGCAAAGGTCAGCAGGTTCTTTACTATCTTCGCTGTTCTTAGGGACTCGTGGTAGATCTTGCCTACCTTGTCTTTTATGTCCTCTACCTTCTTATCTCCGGGCATATCCATAAGTATCTGAGAAAAACCCATGATGCCCATAAGCGGGTTGTTAAGTTCGTGGGCGATTCCCGCCACGAGTTTTCCGACGCTGGAGAGTTTTTCCGCATGAAGAAGCTGCTCTCCGAGGAGTTTCTCATGCGTTATGTCTCTGGTTATGTGTACCGTGGCCCATGGCTCGCCGTTGTCGTCGAGCACCGGGAAGGTGGTTATGTTGTACGAGCCCTCTATCGTAAGGTTGTCGTAGTCAGCGTCGGCAACCTTGCAGGTAGCGAGCGTAGTCTTGTGCGGGCACTCTGTGCTAGACTCAGCTTTTTTGAAGAAGAGGTCGTGGCAGTCCCTGCCTATGAGCTCTTCGGGGGTGGTGTTGAATTTGTTGGCAAGCGCCTTGTTCACCTTCAGTATCCTGTTGTCTATATCGTGGATCGATATCAGATCCTGAATAGCATCGAAGGTGGCGACCCATTCTTCTTTACTCTTTGCTACCATGTGGAAGAGGCGCTCGTTCTCTTCATTCCGCTTCTCAAGAGTGTCGAGCATGGAGTTGAAGGCGTCGGTCAGGTAGCCTATTTCGTCCCCGGAGGTTCTCTCCACCCGCTCCTTAATAGTGCCTCCGCCCTCGGCGATACGCTTGATAACCTCTACATTTCTTTTTATCGGTCCCGTGATAGAGGTGCGGATCAGAAGTGAAAGCAGGGCCGCTCCGCCAACGATTGCCAGTATGCCGGAGATTATCCACTGGTTTCTGTGGCCGGTCAGGATGGTGTACATTTCATCTAGCGGGGTCGTTATCATGAGGATTCCCCGGGCCCCCTCGGCCGTATGGCAGCTGTTGCACTTCGACTTCTTCTCTATCGGCTGGAGGTACGTGAAGGTCGGGATATTCTCCGACCTGTCTACATAATAGACGGGACCTCTCTTCCAGTCCGTCTTGAAGGCGTTGAAGGCATCCTTGAACTCTGTGGTCTCTACCCCTTTTGCTATGTTGATAGGTTCGTCCGGGTGGTTTGTGATCCACTCAGGCTTCACCTCTCCGAACTCTTTCTTGACGGCCTCTATGGTCTTGTAGTCCTTAAAGGCCTGCTCCACTCCGTTGCTTCTAATAATCTTCATCTCAAGGCCTTCAACATGGCCGAGCGCCTTAATAAGGTGGCGCGCCATATCCGCGCGCTCTTCGAGCATATCAGTATAGATGGCATTGAGAATAGGCTGGGCAATGAAGTTGGATGCGCGCAGCTTTTCATCCAGCAGTTCCTGCTCTCTGTTCTTCAACTCCCAGACGATAGAGAGAACAACCCCGATGGTCATCAGGCCGATGATGAGAAATAGGATCTTTGAATGGAGACTTCTTTTGATAATTGTTTGCATAGTAGGAGTTTTTTTCTTCGTGCCGGAGGCCGAGCCGCCTATTGGGAGCCTACATCAAAATAGTAAAAAGAGTGTATCATGTTATAATGGTTAATCTACAGTTAGCTCATGTTTTTAATTCGCCGCAAGAGTCTGGGGTCCGGCCCGCATCGGCCCCTGGCCTTAAAACGCCGGTTTCTGGAATCGGTTCTTGACACGGGACGGTTTTTCTTATACTTTAAATGTTCGGTTAGAGCGCCTGTAGCTCAGTGGATAGAGCATCGGCCTCCGAAGCCGAGGGTCGGAGGTTCAAATCCTCTCAGGCGCACCAGAGAGTTCGGTTTGTGCCTCTTTTATTACTATATCTCGGCGCAGTAGGGGCCTCTCTTAAGGCTTTTATTCTTGTTCTGGTAACAGTGCTATAACGTTAATTTTTTTTGACGGGCCGCTAGCTCAGTTGGAAGAGCAGCTGACTCTTAATCAGCGGGTCGCAGGTTCGATCCCTGCGCGGCCCACCAATTAAATCAAAGGGTTACGGAGTTTTCCGTAGCCCTTTGGTTATTTCAAGAGCCGCATTGTGCTAAATTTGTGCTAATTTTATCCAGCACAGCTACTCCATCCCTCAAGCTTTCAGGGTAGTGGTGTGAATACCTCTGGGTCATCTTGATATCTTTGTGCCCCAGAAGCTTTGCAATCTTGTAAAGATCGACTC
>JADFVP010000058.1 GCA_015222595.1 Pseudomonadota bacterium | reverse complement strand
GAGTACGGCTACAGGTATATTCCGCGTGCCGCTCGCGAGGTCGACGACTTTCCGACCGTCAACCTGCTGGTAAGAAAATCGATCTTCGCCACCCTTGGCGGCTTCGACTCGAACTTCTGGCCCGGAGAAGATACCAAGCTCTGCCTCGATATAACCAAGCGGCTCGGCAAGAAGATACTTTACGACCCGGGTGCGCTCGTCTACCACCACCGGAGGTCGCTCTTTAAAGAGCACCTTAAGCAGGTCGGGCGGTACGCCTACCACAGGGGCTACTTTGCCAGGGTGCTGCCCGAGACCTCGTTGAAGGTTGCGTACTTTATTCCAAGCCTCTTCTTTCTGGGGCTTATTTTCGGTTTTGTGCTCTCCTTCTTTAATGCGTATATTGCCGCGCTCTATGCAGGCACGCTTGCACTCTATACCGTTTTGCTGCTTGCCAGCGTTGTCTCGGTAAGTCTCGGCAGAAATGATCCGAAGGTCGGCGCGCTGGTGCTGCCGGGAATTTTTACCACGCACCTCGTCTATGGGTACAACTTTTTAAAGGGCATCTGTGCCCGGAGGTACTGCAGGTGAAGGTCTTTATTTCATACCCGCCTCTTAAGAGCGCTAAGGGCGTGCCGCTTATTTCGCAGAACCGGCAGTTTCAGTGGTTCAACAACCCTACCTATATCTACCCGGTGGTCCCGGCCTACGGTGCGACCATTCTAAAGGAGTCCGGCTTCGGGGTCGTCTGGGACGACGCCATTGCAGAGGAGCGCACCTATGAAGAGTGGCTCGAGCGGGTCTGTGCCGAGCGGCCGGACTTGATCGCTATGGAGACAAAGACCCCGGTGGTAAAGCGGCACTGGAAGATTGTGGACGAACTGAAGCAGAAGGCCGAGGCTACAGAGGGCTGGAATCTGGTAACTGTCTTGATGGGCGACCACGTTACGGCCATGCCTAAAGAGTCGATGGAAAACTCATCGGTCGATTACGTCTTAACGGGCGGAGACTACGACTTTTTACTCGGCAGCCTTGCCGAGGCGCTAAGAGATAGACCTGGCGACGTTTCGGCCCTTGAGCCCGGCATCTGGTACAGAGAGGGCGAAGAGATAAAGAACACCGGCCCTTGCGTACTGACCCACGACCTCAACTCGCTTCCGCTAATTGATAGGGAGCTTACTAAGTGGCGCCTCTATAGCGAGAAGAACGGCAACTTCAAGCGCACGCCCGGAACGTATACCATGGCCGGCAGGGACTGCTGGTGGGGCAGGTGCACCTTCTGCTCGTGGACGACGCTCTATCCGGGTAAAGACTTCCGCTCCGTTACTCCTTCGCGCCTGCTCGACGAGATAGGCATACTGATAGAGAAGTACGGGGTGCGGGAGATCTTTGACGACTCCGGCTCTTTCCCGAAAGGCGATTGGTTGAAAGAGTTCTGCACCGGCATGATAGAGCGCGGGTACTCCAAGAGAGTGATACTCGGGTGCAATATGCGCATAAATGCGCTAAGCGCCGAGGAGTACAAGTTGATGGCGCGCGCCGGTTTCCGCTTTGTGCTCTTCGGTCTTGAGTCCGTAAATCAGAGCACGCTCAAGAGGCTCGACAAGGGCCTCAACGTAGAGTCGATAGTAGAGGGCTTTAAGATGGCCAAGAGCGCGGGCCTTGAGCCGCATGTAACGACTATGGTCGGCTACCCGTGGGAGACCAAGGAGGATGCCGAGGCAACGGTAGGGCTTGCCCGTGAACTTTTCAGCAAAGGCTATATCGATACGCTTCAGGCGACTATAGTCGTGCCGTATCCGGGAACCCCGATGTTCGATGAGGCCAGAGAGAACGGGTGGCTCGTTACCGAGGACTGGGACCGGTACGATATGCGTGAGTCGGTCTGGAAGAGTCCGGTCGGGACTGAGGAGGTAAGGGTGTTGACGCAGGGCCTCTACAAGGCGGCCCTTACCCCGCGCTTCATCGCGCGCAAGCTCTTCAGCATAAGAGACATAGACGATATTAAATTTTTGTGGAAGGCCGGGACAAAAGTTCTGGGACACCTGTCGGACTTTAAGGGTAAGGAGAAGGGTTGTTAGAGCGAGGTGAAGAGAGAGGCAGCGCCGAGCCGACGGTCACGGTGGTTATCCCTACGCTCAACTCGGCAAAGACCATGAAGAGTTGTCTGGAGAGCATAACGGCGCAGGAGTATCCGGCTGATAAGCTCGACATTGTTATAGCCGACGCGGGCTCTACGGACTCGACCATCGAGATAATAGAGTCTGTGGGCGCTGAGAGCAAGTTTCCGATTACCGTTGTACCGAACCCTTTAAAGACCGGAGAGGCCGGAAAGGCCGCAGGGCTAAAGTCCGCAAAAGGCGCGGTAATAGCGTTAATAGATTCTGATAATATTCTCTTTGGCTCGGACTGGCTAAAGAGAATGGTCGAGCCCTTTGGCGACAAAAGGGTGGTTGCCTCCGAGCCGATCGAGTACACCTACAGAAAGGGCGACGGCTACATTACGCGCTACTGCGCGCTTATCGGCATGAACGATCCGCTCTGTCTCTTTCTCGGCAACTACGACAGGTACTCGGCCATTACCGGTCTTTGGACCGAGATGCCGCATAAGGCCGACGACCGTGGCGGCTACCTTGCGGTGGAGTTCGACAAAGAGCGCCTGCCTACTATAGGCGCCAACGGTTTTCTGATCTACAGGTCTGTACTGGAGAGTTGCGACACGGGGGAGTACCTCTTCGACATAGACGTTATCTACGAGCTTTTAGACAAGGCAATACCTTCGGAGCCTGTTCTGTTCGCCAAGGTGAAGACCGGTATCATCCATATCTTCTCCGGGGACGTGAAGACATTTGCTAGAAAACAGAGAAGACGGATAAGGGACTATCAGTACTACAACAAGCTCGGAGTAAGAAAGTATCCGTGGAAAAGCCACGGAAGAAGAGGGCTTGTGCGGTTCATGCTCTCGTGCGTTACGGTCGTGCCGCTGCTCTTGCAGAGCCTTAGGGGCTTTATGAGGGTACCGGACTCTGCGTGGCTCTTTCACGCGGTTGCCTGCTGGGTAACGCTCTACGAGTACGGCCTCGGAACTATTAGCGGGCTCTTCGGGGCTAAAGAGCTTACAAGAGAGGGGTGGAAGCAGTGAGTGGAGTAAAACCGAGAAAGGCTTTTATAACCGGCGGGGCCGGTTTTATAGGAAGCACCGTTACGGCGGGCTTGCTGGAGATGGGCTGGCAGGTTAGTGTCTTTGACAACCTTTCGCTCGGAAGAAAAGAGTTTGTAGAGCCGCACCTCGATAACCCGTCGTTCCGGTTCGTCGAGGCGGACCTTCTTGACCTAGAGAGACTGAAGGGTGAGATTGAAGGGCATGACGTGGTCTTTCATCTGTCGGCAAACTCTGATATAAGCTACGGTACGAAGTACACGGATATAGACCTTAAGCAGGGCACGGTCGCTACGTACAATGTGCTTGAGGCTATGCGCCTTGGAGGTGTCGGCGAGATAATTTTTGCCTCCTCTTCGGCTATCTACGGAGAGACGGCTGTTGTGCCTACCCCTGAGGAGTGCGGGCCGCTCTTTCCGATCTCCTTTTACGGCGCGTCGAAGATGGCGTGCGAGGGACTGGTCTCCGCCTTCTGCCACAACTACGACTACAAGGCGTGGATCTACCGCTTCGGTAATATAGTCGGGTATAACGGAACACACGGGGTGATCTACGACTTTATCAATAAGCTTAAGAAGAACCCGCAAGAGCTTCAGGTGCTGGGCGACGGCAGGCAGGCAAAGCCGTACCTCTATGTAAAGGAG
>JADFVP010000057.1 GCA_015222595.1 Pseudomonadota bacterium | reverse complement strand
CCCCAGTTTATCCAACTGACTATTCTGTTCTCATAGTCTACATAGGTGCGGCTCTCTTTGATGCGTCCATTTCGGGTAACGGTCTTTTTAAGAGACTTTGTCAGAAAACGCGTTCCGTCCTCCGAGATTTCTAATCGTGCGACGTAGTAGTCGTGGCGTTGCTGCACAACCCTGGCAACCGCGCCTGTTGTATAGGCGTTCATAATGGCAAGATAGCCGTCGCTATCAGGATCCTCTTTAAAGAGCACCTTGCCGATAGCCACGTTCTTAAAGAACCAGAAGCTGATCTTGTAGACCAACTCTTCATCGAGAAACTGGTCGGCAATCGTCTTTTTATTGCCCTCTGTAGCTGCCTCAGCAGCTGCAACGCTCTTCACACCGGCTTTCGAAGCCTTATCTGCAGCGGCGGCCACGTCTGGAAGTACAACGCCTGAAAGCGCTGCGATAGAGAGTATGAGCAGGAGCGAGACACTGGTGGTTATCTTTTTGAGCTTAAACATAAGAGTCCTGTCTATTAGGGAAGTACCTCTTCGGGCTCTTCGACCGTACGCATATCGAGCAAAAATAGCTCTTTATTTATACGCCCCAGTATCGGCGTAGATGACGCTAGAAAACGGTTGTAGATGCTCTGCGCTGAAAGCTCTTCGTGCGTTACAACAATAACCGCTGTCGGCAGACCGTAACCTGGCAACGACCCGCCGCCGACTACCGAACCGGCTACAGAGCCGTCTGCACCGTCGGTACCGAGTTCTTTTACCTCTACGGTATAGCCTGGGCCGAGCCGCTCTCTTAAGAGCAGGGCCGCTCTGTTCGCATTCCCGGTAATCTCTTCAACGCTGCGCGTCATGAGGCGCAGCACCGGCAGACGGTTACAAAGCTCTTCACCGTTCAGGTAGAGCTTCAGCGTGGCCTCAAGGGCCGCTATCGTCATCTTGTCGCACCTTAGTGCGCGTTTCAGCGGGTTGTTACGTATCTTATCGACCAATTTCCGCTTACCTGCAATAATACCGGACTGCGGACCACCGAGGAGCTTATCTCCTGAAAATGTAACTATATCGACCCCGGCCTCTAGCCTCTGGGCCACTACAGGCTCCTTGGGCAGGCCGAACCGGGCCATATCTATCAGCGCACCGGCCCCAAGGTCCTCCACAAGCGCCACGCCACCCTCTTCAGCTATCTTCACCAGCTCCTTCAGCCCAACCTCTGCGGTAAAGCCGACTACTTCGTAATTCGATCTGTGTGCCTTAAAAAGAAGCGCGGTAGAGTCAGTTATCGCGCCCGTATAGTCACTGGCATGCGTCCTGTTAGTCGTGCCTACCTCTTTTAGTCTGCAGCCGCTCTTCTCTATTATATCGGGCAGACGGAAGGAGCCGCCAATCTCTATCAGCTCTCCTCTCGACACCACAACCTCTGCGCCCTCTGCCAGCGTGTTGAGCGCAAGGAGCACAGCACCAGCATTGTTGTTGACGACACAGGCCGCCTCAGCCCCTGTAAGGGCACAGACAAGAGCCTCTACCGCTCTGTCGCGTTCGGTGCGAACCCCTGTGGTAATATCCATTTCGAGATCGACCGGATAGAGCGCCGCGTTAAAGGCGGCGCGCGCTGCCTCCTCAGCCAACTGCGCTCTACCGAGGTTGGTGTGGAGGATAGTTCCCGTTCCGTTCACCACTCTTTTAAGTCCGGCCCCGGCAAACGCCTCGAGGCTTTCCGTTACCATACTCGCTATATCATCAATACAGACTGCCTTATTGATACTCTTAACGGACTTCTCATCCTCTTCTCTAAGTATATTCAGGCGCAGTCGCTCCAAGACCTCGCGCGCCGCGTCCGTTATGACCTCGTGAGAGTAACGTGCCAAGAGCGCGCCAAGGGTCTCGTGCCTTACAAGCTCGTCAACCCCCGGAAGCTCTCTTAAGAGTATTGTGCTGCTCTTCTTCATACCTTATAATCTACCACGCCTCCGTGCGGGGCTCAACACAGAAAATTTCACCTGCTCTTCATACTAGAGTTTATGCCAGAGTTTATAATCGAACAATAGATTCTATTTGCTCTTGGGTGGCATGCATAGTATATTTGCTAACATATTTATACCAAAGGAGTGGATATGTCTAGAATCTATATACCCGTACTGATGGTCTTTTTGTTGGCTCTTACGCTGTCGTGCTCTAAACCGAAGGACGAGACGGTGGACGGGCCCAAGAGTACGGGAGAGATTATAGATACCTATGTCGATACTCTCTCAACGGCGCAGGACAAAGCGAGAAAAGCAGCAGGGATGGTTGACACCCATAACGAAGACGAAATGAAGGCGTTAGAGGCCATTGACGCAGAGTAACGACAGAGCCCGCCAACCGGAACGTTAGCAGCCAGAGCCAGAGAAAGCATCGAACATGATGGTACCTATAATTTCAATAGTCGGAGTGTCGGGTAGCGGCAAGACTACCCTCATCGAGAAGGTCGTCAAAGAGCTTACGGCGCGCGGGGTTCGTGTCGGCCTTTTAAAGCACGACGCGCACGGTTTTGAGATAGACCACGAAGGCAAGGACTCTTGGCGGCACAAACGCGCCGGGGCCGTGACCGTAGGCCTCTCTTCTCCTGAAAAACACGCCATAATCAAAGACGTAAAAGAGGAGTGGACTCCTGAGCGGATTATAGCCTCTTACCTCCTGGACCACGACGTTGTTATTACCGAGGGGTACAAGACCGGTGGGCTGCCGAAGCTGGAGGTTATACGCGCGGCACACTCTACAGAGCCGTCTACAGTAGATGATGGAACTGTTCTCGGCTACATAACGGACGTAACGCTCGAAACCGACAAACGCCTCTTTGGAATCGACGACTTCGCCTCCGTAGCCGACTTCATAGAGGAGCGGTTCGTTAAGAAAGAGCAGTCCGACACCGTCTCGCTGGTGGTAGACGGCACGCACGTTACGCTAAAACCATTCATAGAAGACCTGATACGCGAAGCGCTGCTCGGAAT
>JADFVP010000056.1 GCA_015222595.1 Pseudomonadota bacterium | reverse complement strand
GGTCTCCTTCTCGACATGTGGCTGCGCAGCAAAAGAGGTCGAGCAGAAAAGAGTCGAGAGGGCAAAAAGTATCAAGAAAGTTACAGCTGTAAGCCTTTTCATTCCTATCTCCGCACATAGCCCTGCATTGAATATAACCCAAAGGTGTCTGGGGTAAGTATACTGCATAACCCGAGGGTGCGACAAGCTGAATCTAACCGGCTCCGACATCTAAAAATAGATACTACAAAGCGTAGAAGTGTAGTACAATATCTTAAGATTGACTAACCCGCTCGGCAGGATAGAGAGACAGAAAGGAACCGACATGAACAGAACCGCAATAATCAGAAGGGCGCTCTTTACGGTGGCGCTACTCTTTGGCATGGCCTTTACCGGAGTGCTCTTAACCCATACAGTTTCAGAGGCAACGACCGTTGCAACGGATGGCGAGTTAACACCCGTTGTTATGAACGAGGTCTGCATGGTGACCGACAAGGTCTTCGGCAAGCCGCAAATACCGGTAGAGTACGAGGGCAAGACGTACTACGGCTGCTGTCAGGGCTGCGTGGCGAAGCTGAAGAACAACGGAACGCTTAGAAGCGCTGTAGACCCCGTGAACGGCCACACCGTAGACAAGGCGAGCGCCACTATATTTGAGGGCGAAGGCGGAGAGGCCCTCTACTTCGAGTCGATGGAGACGGCGCGCAAGTTCTTCAAGCGGTAGAGCTGTTCTGCCTTAACTTACTTTTGGACTGAAATCTGTTCCGGGGCAGCGCGCATAATGCGTGCTGCCCCGGTTAGTTTAAGATAACAACCTCCACTATACGAACAATAGGCTTCTGTTGAACAGTAACGACAAAGAGCACTTTCTAAAGGGATACGTCCGTGAACTTGACGGAATGAGGGGGCTCGCAATAGTTGCGGTAATGCTCTTTCACGCCGGGTCGCCGTATGCCAGAGGCGGCTTCATAGGCGTTGACATCTTCTTTGTGTTGAGCGGCTTTCTTATAACCGCCCTCCTGATAAAAGAGTACGACACTACAAAGCATATCAGCCTGAAACGCTTCTACCTGAGGCGCGTTCTGAGGCTCGCCCCTGCCCTCGTTCTACTGCTGCTGGTTCTTATTGCATTGACCATTATATTTCTCAATGCCTCTTCTATCCGATACAACGCGATAGATTCTGTCATTACGCTCTTCTACGCCACTAACTGGGCACGCGCGCTCGGAGTTCATCCCCCTAACCTTCTCGGCCATACATGGTCGCTCTCTATCGAAGAGCAGTTCTATATACTCTGGCCTCTGTTGCTGATACTCCTGCTCCGGTTGATACGGTCTAGAGGTACGATAGCTGCCGTAGTTGCCGGGCTCGCACTTGTGTCCTGGGGCCTCCGGGTACTGCTGGCTCTGAGCGGCTCCTCAATAGACCGGCTCTACAACGGCCTCGATACAAGGGTAGATACGCTGCTTGTCGGTTGCGCGCTCGGCGTGGTTCTCTCCTCGAACCTGATCAACGAAGGACTGCGCAAGAGACTCTCCAGACTGCTGCTCTTTCTAACTCCGGTCTCAGCGCTGCTGCTCGGCTACTTCTTCTATGCGCTCTACTGGAAAAGTCTGCATATGTATTACTGGATCTACTTTGTGATAGAGGTGCTGACGGCAATTATAATACTCGACATCTTTATCTCCGAACGGAGCATAGTCAGGCGGATTCTATCGTTCAAGGTCTTTGTCTGGGTGGGCAGTATCTCTTACGGCCTCTATCTCTGGCACTACCCTGTCTACAGGGTAATGATGATGCTGAAGATCCAGAGTCAGCAGGTTCTGATTTATGGAAGTATTGTTACGTTAGTCATAGCGACACTGTCGTACTACCTTATGGAGCGCCCGATACTGAAGCTGAAGAAGAGGTTGCAAAGAGCGCAGTAGTGTCTGCTCTCTACCGAGTCGCTACCGACACTGCGATATGGAGGATGTGCAGCGTTACAAGCGCAAAGAGCAGAGAGAAGATAATGGCAAGAAGGTACTTAACCTTCTTTCTCTTTTCTATCGCAGTAACTCCGTATGCTAAAAAGACCGCAAAGGCCGGAATGGAACTTAGAAAGTAGGCCGCCTTCATCGAACTGTAGACCGGCGCTTTAAACCCCAGCAGAAGCACCCCTGCCCCATTGAAGAGCATCAGTAAAAGAAAGACCGGCAACGTATAGTACTCGACACCCCGGCCCCTGCTCCCCAACCACCTGAAGACGTAATAGATAAGCCCGACAATACTCAGCACGAGAGGCACAAGACCGAGAGTAATGAGCAGAGAACCCGTAAGGCGCGTTGGGGTCGAGAGCGGGCTCTTGGCGCTAGGAAACGGCGCTTCTCCGCGCAGCCAGCTATAGTACTGGTTCCACCACGGGCGGTCGGGGTCGATGAGATCGAGAAACATCGGCTCCATATCGAACCACATCCTTGAGTAAATAAGAGTCCAGAAAGAGTCCATGTTGCCGGGCACTATTATCGGCGTGCCAATCGTGGTCCACGGCTTCAGGGTCGTGAAGCTCGTTCCTCCCTCGGCACGCGGGTGCTCTGAGGCGGTATCTATAGTAGAGTCGTTCCACGGCAGCGCCTTGCCGTACTCTTTCATATTAGCTATTGAGTAGGCGCCTAGAAGAAGTACCGGAAATAGAAAGACGACAACAACAGAGACTAACGTTCTCTTTCTGGTTGCAACGGAGCACCGGATAAAGTTCATTGCAAAGGCTGCGAAGAGGGCCGGCAGAACGACGAAGGCCGTATACTTGGTGAAAATCGTAAAGGCAACAGAGAGGCTCAACAAGACGAGGTACCGATAAGGAAGCTTCCGTTCGAACGCGATCAACAAGAGCAGAATAGAGAGCGCCACACCAAAGTAGCTGATGGTGTCGTTGGAGTGCATGGCCGACATGTAGATGTGGCGGGGCAGAAAACAGACGGTGCCGAGAGCCAGAAGCCTTGCAAAGCCGGAAACAGGTACGCGCTTGAGAATAGAGTAGAGCACCACGAGGGTAAGCATAGCGTACAGTGCGTTGACGAACTGCAATACCTTGTAGAGAGCTGCTGTACCGAAGCCGAGCCCAATGCAGGCCTTTGCAACAAGCGCGGAAATGAAATAAAAGACCGGGGGCTGGTAGCATTGAAAGCAGGCGTCCTTGGCCGGAATTATACCGAGCTTTGTCATTATGACTATCGGCTCGAAGTGGTTGTCGTACGAGTTATCAGGGGAATTGTACCAGAAGAGCAGAAACCGCAGGCCGCAACCCAGAATGATAAGAGCCCAGGCAATGGCCCTATAGTAACTTTTGTCGTTGTCCGCCACGTTCATTTCCACGTTGTCCACTTATTTCCAGACCTTCATTAGCAGCAGTGCTTTTAGAGTTCGACCCTGGCGCGTGTTCAACAGAACAGGGCAGCACAGAGCGACGTATTATGTAAGAGTGTAATTTTACTGTACCGCCTAACTTCCGTCAATCCAATAAAATAGAAAGTTATAAAAGCAAAAAGAGATTACGGAAAGATCCGTAATCTCTTCAAAGCAACTCTAAACCGGCAGACCTGTCACACGTCGCACGCTCGGGGCCAAGCCCCTCCGGCTACCCGGTTATAAAGCAGAGCAGTTACCCATGAGGATATAAGGGGTGTCGCTCTCTTTATCGGTTATCTTATTCTGCTCGTTCAGCACGTTGTAGTATCCGAACAGGGAGCCGTACAAAAATCTTCCGTTAGATTTGTTGAACCTGAAGAAGCCCGAACCGGAGCGACAGAAGAGGTAGCCCCACTCGTCGAACCCCTTTATGCAATCGGCCCATGAAGTGTCCATGCCGACTATGCTGACAATATAACTGAAGCGCTCATCGGCAGGTTTGCTGACGATATACTCCTGTTCGCTCTTAAATATTGTAGGAGCCCAGCTCTTCGAAGCCGTATCGTAGATAAATCCGGTAGCGTGCCTGGCAACGCAGACGTAAGCGTCAGCTGGTGCCGACACGTCAGGCTCCGGTACTTTCTCTTTTGCCGACGCTTCTACAGTAATTAATGGGATGCATAAAAAGAAGAACAGTGTGATGGTGAGTAAGAACTTCTCTACTCTGGTGGTGACGTGATCTAGTTCCATTAGGATGGGTCTCCTTCTGGTGGGGGGTGGTACTTTCATGATGATGGATCTGAACCTAATAGTCGCGCACTTCCTACGGGGTGGTGCTTTCAGAACACAGCTGTCTCTTTGAGGGTGAAGGTCACGTTCTATCAAGTTTGAGAATAAAAATCTATTAAAAAAGAGGATGTGGAGAGATCGCGTTGCTGATCGCTCGCAATGACTGGTGGGTGGTGGGTGCTACGCTGGCTGCAAAGCCCCCTCGCCTTTAGAGAACAGTAGTTAAGGCACTATGCGAATGACAAACTTCTACTGTACTCATCAAACAACTCAAAGCACTTCAATTTATTTTCAACATACACATTATTGCCTACAAGTCGCCGCAACTCTCCTCTGATAATTTCGCAATCACTGTCCGACTTACCATAGGCAGTTGCAAAACAATCAGCAGCAACGTTCTGTTCTGACTTAGTAGGGCTTAGCAACTCCATATTAATCTTATGAAATGCAAAGCCTAAAAATAAAATAATTTCACTAGATTTCATATACTTTCGAATAGTAGAAACTTTACTAGAGTCTTGATCGGTTTCCTCTGTAAACGTTCTTATCTCCTTCGACACTCTCAGTAACTTCTTAGTATTCACAGTAGCCCCAAAATCAATAGACATCTCGTGCTGTTGCCACGGAAGATGCCCTACCTTGCCATAGGGATGGAAGGGCGGCTTTCTCGTAACGATTATGGAGCCTCCGCAGGAGGGTCGTGCTGATGAATTCGGAGTGCGTGCCTAACGCATCTTCGTAAAACCGGATGGGGAAAAGCTTAAAGATATCGCAAGGCTCGTGGACGAGGGCCATATCGTTCCTTCTATCTACAAAGTCTTTCCTCTTGAGAAGGCCCGGGAAGCCCACGAACTGGTTGAGAAGGGGCAGACGAGGGGGAAGGTCATTTTGGCTGTGCGGAATAGCTCATCTTAACCTCCCTCCTCCGGCCATTACCTATTTGTAGACAAGATCACCCTTCAACTCGTATGTATAGGGGAGGCCGTTCACCTTCCAACCTTCTACCGTCCTGTGACCATCCACGTCTGTCTTTGCCCCTTCGAAGCTGTCCGTCATATAGAAGACTTTGATGAAACCTGCATCGAGGAGGAGCTTTGCCGCAACCTCGGCCCTTACGCCACTGCGGCAGAGGGTGATGATAGTATCGTCCTTCTTATAGCGTGCCTTTACATCTTTTACAAAGTTCTTATTAATCTCCCATGAGGGGTAGAACTTGAGCGGGATATTAGGGACGCCGCTGGGGAGATCCGGGTGCCCTACGAATTGATACTCGGCCCTCGTCCTCACGTCTATAATAAAGGTATCCGAAGGGCTGGTCTTCACAATATCATAGCTCTTCAGGGAATCTATCGGCTTTGGACCGGACGCCGCCAGCGAAGAGGTCGAGAAGATGAGTAAGACGAGAGAGAGGGCCAAGAACCCTATGTTGAGTTTTTTCATTTTGATTCTCCTTTAGGCTTTTCGTTCCGATCAGAAACTGTACCGGAGCCTTGTGTAGATATTGTCGTTACGTTCAAACTGACCTGTAGCGGTGCGATGGTCTCTGGTGTCGGTGGTCTATATCCGAGAGCTGAGTACAACCTGTGACTTTTATAAATAGGTAGAAGCTTGTTGTTGATCTTTATCTGCTTATAGGTCTCTAGTGCCTGAAGACATTGTGGCAGTCATTACACCTGTTTATCAGCTCGGAGAGTGCGGTTAATGCCTCGTCCCTATTTCCTGCTTCGGCGGCATCAGCGAGCTTGTCGGCCTGCTTGTGCATAGCGGTACTTAGTTTGGTGAAGTCAGACTCATTCTCATCAGGTTCGAAGACCGAACACTCCTCACCTCGCTCTTTACTCCATCCCATACTCGTCCTGGTTATATCTGCTGCCTCTTTTAGGTTGTTTAGAGCTAATGCGGCAATGATCTCACTTAAAGTATCCAAGTGCTGACGCATCATCC
>JADFVP010000055.1 GCA_015222595.1 Pseudomonadota bacterium | reverse complement strand
GGTATCGAAGTGGTCGACTCTGCCGACAACGCAGAGACGGGCAGCGGCACGGCTGTGGCCAAAACAGCCACCGTGGAGACCGAACGGGTAGAAGACCCTGTTCGCATCTACATGCGCGAGATGGGGGCCGTACCGCTCCTGAAGCGTGAAGAGGAAGTGATCTACGCCAAGAGGATCGAAGAGGGCAGGGCGGAGCTTAGAAAGCTGACGCTCTCCAGCCCCTTTGCGCTGCGTGAAGTAATGCGCATTACCAACAGGGTAAAGAGCGGACACGCCGGACTCAAAGAGCTGATAGAAGAGGCCGAAGAGTCGAGCGTCTACGACGAGGCCTATATAGGCGCCAAGGTAACGAAATTCGAGAAACTGAAGCGTCGCAAGCCCGAAGGCGTCTACCGCTTCTTGAAAGATGCCAACATCTCGCAGAAGCTGGTGCGCAAGATAGTTATGCGCGCCGTCAAGCTCGAACGTCTCCTAACGCGCGAAGAGAAGAAGCGCGGACCGAAGAAGGCGGAAAGAGCGAAACTTCGCGTACGCCGCGTTATGAGAAAGCTCGGAATGAAACGGGCCGACCTAAAGGCGCTTGCCAAAGAGGTCAAGCTGAACGACTACAACATGCGCGAGGCAAAGCAGCGCCTCATAGAGGCCAACCTGCGTCTCGTAGTGTCGATAGCCAAAAGGTATATCAACCTCGGGCTCAAGTTCTCAGACCTTATTCAGGAGGGCAATATCGGCCTCATGAAGGCTGTTGATAAGTTCGACTACAAAAAGGGCTACAAGTTCTCTACCTATGCAACGTGGTGGATACGTCAGGCCATTACCCGCTCCATTGCAGATCATGGCCGCACCATCAGGATTCCGGTCCACATGATAGAGACCATCAACCGGCTCTTGCAGACCTCGCGCCAGCTCCTCAAAGAACTCGGCCGTGAGCCGTACCCGGACGAGATAGCAGGCCGCATGGATATTCCGATCGCAAAGGTCAGAAGGATACTGAGGCTCATGAAGCAGACGCTCAGCCTCGAGACCCCGATAGGCGACGACGAAGAGTCCTCGCTCGGAGACTTCATCGAAGACGAAAAGTCGCCCTCTCCGGCAGATGCCGCCGTAGAGAAGGACTTAACGGACCAGACGACAATGGTGCTCGACTCTCTGACGCCGCGCGAAGAGAAGGTTTTGAGAATGCGCTTTGGCATTGGCGAACGTCAGGACTACACGCTCGAAGAGGTTGGCCGCGTGCTCGGCGTTACAAGAGAGCGCGTTAGGCAGATAGAGGCCAAGGCTATTCGGAGGCTGCGCCATCCAACAAGGGCCAAGCTCCTAAAAGGCTTTGCCGACGGCTGATCCGGGCCCCGGGGCTGAATTTAGAAACAGAGCCTACAAGCTGCTGTTTTCAGATTCGGAATAGATGGCCGTAACCGAGTACAGCTCTCAAGCAACAACAGTATAAAAGACCAAAAGGGCCGGAGCTTCCAGCTTCGGCCCTTTTTTCAACTTAAAAAATTTTTTCTCTAAAAAAACTACTTAAGGAGCGCCGCCTCTACCTCTTCCACGCTGATACCCACTATCTTCAACCTCTTCTCTTTAGACTTGTGGCCAGAGAGTATCGTTACAGAAGGTTTGGGACATTTGAGAAGTTTCGCAAGGAATGTAGTGAGGGCTGCGTTTGCCGCGCCCTCCACCGGCGGAGACTGTACCTTTATCTTTATCGTTCCGTTATAAGGGCCGACCACCTCGTTCTTCGACGAGCGCGGAACAAGCCTTACGTTCAGGCTCACCGCTCTGCTCTCACCCTTTGCGCTCTTTTCGACCGGAGTGCAAAAGCGGCTTCCGTTCTCCGGCCTGTTCCGAGACGTGGTCACTTAAAAGACTCTCCCCAATAAAAAAGAGGAGCGGTGCAGACCGCTCCTCCCTGTTTTAAAATACCATCAATTGCTCTCGAAGTCCGCCGCCAACAAAAGAGGCGATAGCCTCCTCAATTAGAAAGGCCACCCCTCTCTCAAGCATTCAAACTTCTCCATAGCAGCCATCGGCACGGTAGCCCCCCAATAAAAGAAGCGCACGCTTCTCAGGAGGGGACGAGGTACTTGAGCTTCTCTGTCTCTTCGTCCGCCTTTGCCGACTCCTGCTCTTCAGAGAGTAGTTTAGTCGAGTGAAAATCGAGAACAGCCTTAATAGAGGTCTCCAGCTCTATACGCTGCCCCTTGAGCCGCAGTATCTCTTCTTGCAGACTGTTGGCATGCGCCTGTGCGCGGGCTACTATCTCGTCGGCCTTATGTCGCGCTTCGGCCAGTATCAGCTCTGCCTCTTTGCGCGCCCCGCCCTTAATATCGGTCGAGATCTTCTGCGTAGAGGTTATCGCCTCTTTGAGCGTATGCTCGTTGCCGATATGGACCGCGAGCGTCTCCTCGAGCTCTCTCTTCTTCTCTGTCAGAAAGGTTATCTCTCTGGTGGCCTCTTCGAAGTTCTCAGAGAGCAACTCCTTAAAGGCCTCGACCTCCCTGACATCGTAACCGAAAAACCGTTTCTTCAACGGGTGACTCTTTACCTCAAGAGCGGTTATCTTCATACGCCTCCTCCAACCGTTAATTTTGCAGCAACCTGCAAAAGAGTGGTAACGACGAAGAACTTTAAAAAGTAGATCAAAAAGATTACGGCTATGGGCGAGACATCCATGCCGCCAAGCGCCGGCAGTATCTTTCTGGCCCTAAAGAGCACGGGCTCTGTTGCCTGATAGAGAAAACGGACTATCGGGTTGTACGGGTCGGGATTGACCCACGAAAGCAACGCGCGAATTATTATAAGCCACATGTAAAGCGTAAGGACCATGCTCAGTATCTGAGCAAAGGCGTTTAGAAAATTTCCAAAGACAAACATCCGGACTCCTCTTTTCTGTTGACCGAACTATACGCCGGAGAGTTTTTCTGCCTTTAGCGGCACTCCCCTACAGCGGATTTTTTATATAAACCTTTAAACCAAAAAACATTCTACTTGCCGGAGAGTTCGGCGGACCGCGCGCTTGCAGCCTTTACGGCGGACTTTATTGTACCAACAATATCGGCTTCATCGAGCTTTTTCAAGCCCTCTATTGTGGTGCCTCCCGGAGAGGAGACCATCTCTCTTAGTTCATTTAACCCTTTTTCACTCTCAAGTGCAAGCCTTGAAGCGCCAAGCACGGTCTGTATCGCCAGGGTCTTTGAGCACTCTTTCGTCAGCCCGCCCTCAACTCCCGCCTCGACCATTGCCTCGAGTATGCGAAAGACGTAGGCCGGGCCCGATCCGCTTAAGCCCGTTACGGTATTCATCAGTCCTTCGTCCTCAATCGTCACCGTTACCCCGACCGAGCCGAAGAGAGTTCGCGCAGCCTCTATATGGTGCTCCTTTACGCCGGGCCCCGGGGCTATGGCCGTTGCCCCTTCGGCAACCATGGCCGGGGTGTTCGGCATTACTCGAATAACCGGAACCGGGGTTTCGAGACCCGCACCTTTAAGAAATCCGATGATCGTCTCGGTCGTAACGCCCGCCGCAACGGAGATTATCAGCTTGTCGGTGCTATGCCCCGCACCGTGTTCCGGTATAAACTCCGGGGCTATCTCTTTTATAGCCGCCCCAATATCTGTCGGCTTTACGCTAAGAATTATAATATCGGACTCTCTGGCGAGTTCGAAGTTTTTGTTGAGTACCCGTACCTCGTACTTTTCTGCAATATAGACCAGCCGCTCGGCAACCCTGTCGCTTGCAATAAGCCGCGCGGCGGATACGGTACCCGAACCGATGATACCCTTTATCAAGGCCTCGGCCAGGTTTCCCGAGCCTATGAAGCCGACCCTTAGGTCTCCCAGACCATTCGAAGATGTCATTTAGTTACCCTTCTATTTACGGCCCAAAAGACGTGATACTTGAGCATAAAAAAAGAAAAGCGCGGAGACAGATAGAAATCCTGCGCCGCACTCTTTGTTCTGAAAAACGGCAGACTGCCAAGCCGTAATCATATACTATTTTTTTGCCGCCTTCTTTGTAGCCTTCTTCTTGGCCGGAACGGCTTTCTTCTTTGCAGGAGCCGCCTTTTTCGGGGCCGCTTTTTTTACAACCTTCTTTGTAGCCTTTTTGGGGGCCGCCTTCTTAGGTGCAGCTTTCTTGACAGCTGCTTTCTTCTTGGCCGGAGCTACCTTCTTCGAAGTCGCTTTCTTTGTAACCTTCTTGACAGCGGCCTTCTTCTTGACCGGAGCCGCCTTCTTCGAAGTCACTTTCTTTGTAACCTTCTTGACAGCTGCCTTCTTTTTGGCCGGAGCCGCTTTCTTTGCAGCGGCTTTTTTAACGACCGCCTTCTTCTTTGCAGGCGCTGCCTTCTTTGTAGCCTTCTTTTCCGGGGCCGGAGCAGGTACAGCAACAGCGCCAGCTCTCGGGCCGAAGATCGCAGTGCCTACCCTTACTAGCGTTGCACCCTCCTCTATAGCCACCTCAAAGTCGTTGCTCATGCCGATAGAGAGGTCTTTTAAGGCCACATTCGGCAGACGCTCCTTGTTTATCCTCTCGGCAAGCCTTCTAAGCGTTATAAAGTAAGGCCTCGACATCTGAGGGTCCTCGAACTGGGGAGGAATGGCCATAAGGCCCCGAAGCCTCAGGTGCGCCAGCTTACTGATAGCGCGGGCAAGAAGGACCGCACCACCTGGGTCGATCCCGGATTTGGTCTTCTCTCCGGCTATATTTACCTGAATGAGTACGTCTATGGTGGGTCGGCCTATTGAACGGGCACGCTTGTTGAGTTCAACGGCGAGCGAATTATTGTCTACCGTATGCACAACATCGTAAAGCTCTACGGCAAGCTTCGCCTTGTTTTTTTGCAGATGGCCGATAAAGTGCCACTGCGTTCCCTTTCTTTTGAGCTTCTTTATCTTCTCTTGCGTCTCCTGCACGTAGTTCTCGCCGAAGATACGAATACCCGAAGAGTAGGCCTCTTTAATCTTTTTGAGGTCTACTCCCTTGGTTACCGCGATCAGAGAAATCTCGCTAGGCTCCCGGCCCGCTTTACGAGCCGCATTGCGCATGCGATCAAGAACGGTTATCAGTTTTTCTTCGACAGTAACAGCCATAGGCTCCGCATCTGGATTGCGTACAGCGAGATAAAGGGCGAGTTCTTTTTTTTTCTAGAATGGTCCAAACCTGGGGTAACGGTCGGCGG
>JADFVP010000054.1 GCA_015222595.1 Pseudomonadota bacterium | reverse complement strand
GGCTCTTTTTTACGGGGCGGTTCTTATAGCAACGCGAACCTGGGCCACCTGGGCCAATTTTCAGGGCCGATTCTTTTTAGAAACGCGAACCTGGGCTGATTTTCAGGGGGCAGGGGCGATAGGTCGGGGGCTGTTTTTCGGTGGCAATCTCTGCTGAGAAGTATCTTCAGACAGATCCATTTTACAATTAAAGAAGGGCCGCAGGAACTTTCCTGCGGCCCTTCTTTTGTTTGTCATGCATAAGAACTTATAGCGGTATGTTCGTTATAAGAACGTAGAGCCAGATAAGTATCATGGTAGCCCCTATCCAGCTTACGTACTTAAAGGCCCGCCGGGCCCGTCGCCGCACTATCCATATCTTAAGCGCAATGAGCCCGAGCGCGCAGAGCCAGCCAAAGAGAGCCCAGCCGCTGAAACCATGCAGAATAAAGCTCAGTACAGCTATTGAGAAGAGCAGAGTTACGGAGCAGTAGCCGTTTATGCGGTGGATTATGCCGTTCACGGACGCCCGCTTGCCCTTTATCAGCTGTAGTCCGCTTATAAAGCTCGACGTGGCAAGCACAAGCGCGATGGACGCCATTATCATCGGTAGCATGTAGAGTGTCTGCATTACTCCTTCTTTCCGATCAGTCCAAGAATCCTGCCTATTATCAGCCTCTGCAACAGGTAGAAGATTATACCTGTATAGGTCATTATTATCGGCAGTATTATGTAGAGGTTCGGCAGCGTACTGTTGTCGTCGTAAAGGTTGCCGGTGCTCTCGCTCTCTATAATGCTGTACATGTTCCTGTACGCTTCGTTGTCGGTTATCCTATTGTCGTCGGAGTCCCAGAGCAGAATACCGTTCCAGACATTGTGGTTCGTGCTGTTGGCGCTGATCTCGTTTCTGTTCGCATACGATAGAAAGATGCCCTTGTCCCTATTCTGCCCTGACCGGTTCTCTGTTACCGTGTTCTCGTTCGAGCGCTCCAGATAGATTCCGTATGTCTCGTTGAACTCAGTTCGGTTGTTGGTTATGATGCTCGACTCTGAGTTTACTAGCGAGATGCCGATTCTGTTCTCTACCGCGCTAGAGCGTGTAACGGTAGTCTTGCTGGAGCCCAGCACCAGTATGCCTGCCTCCCCGATAGAGCCCTTAACGTTAATTCCGTCTATAGTGACCCCTGTGGTTCCCTCTACCTTTACGACAGGCAGGGCAGCGTCCCGTGCGACTATCACTACGCCTGTGTCCTTAGAGTCGGTGTCGGAGGAGACCCCGTGCAGGAGTATCTGTTTGGTTATGGAGATGTTCTCAGTGTACTCTCCGTCGGCAACAAGAACAAGGTCGCCGGGCGCTGCGGCATCGATTGCGCCCTGTATGGACTGGCCGTTGGCACCTGCGCGAATGGTCGCGGCCATGCACGTATCGGCAACCCCAAAGAGGGTGACCAGTAGCACCGCTACTGCAAAGATGACGTTTTTTTTACCCATGCACTTTATAGCCATGTAATGAAAGCCTTGGGAGTGTTCTCGGTAGTGAGAGCGCAGCCGCACGTACCTGATAGTATGTGTGAGCCGCGAAACAAGTCTACTCTCTATAAGTATAGCCCGGAAATTGGACTGTGAAGACCAGTGCTCGGTAAAATGAGAATCGTACCAGATGAGTAGGAAAAAGTCCAACGAATCAGTACAATTACAGCACTTTGTCTGTCTTTAGATACAACTGTTTTATGGATATGGCCTTGTAGGCGCGCAGTAGCAGGTACAGCAAGCGCGCTTGAAAGAGTCCGATGAAGAGCCCGGTCAACAGCGAAGAGTAGTACAGGAGAAGTGAAGAGGGAGGCGGAGAAAAAGAGTACGGATAGTAAAAAGCGAGGCCGGACCGTTAGGTCCGGCCTCGCTTTTCGTATATGGTGGAGCTGAGGGGGTTCGAACCCCTGACCTCGTGACTGCCAGTCACGCGCTCTCCCAACTGAGCTACAGCCCCTGAACTTATGTTTGAATTCGTTCCCGTTGCCTCTTAGCAACTTGATACGCACTCTTGTTACGACCCCCTTATACTGTAAGCTTTGTAGTCAGGTGGAGTCGAGTAACAACATTTATTCGTAACATCTGCGCCTCTTGGTGTCAACGAGAATCTGTTTATTCTTTTTTTATTTTTTACTCTTCACATGAGTTGACAAAAAAAAATTTAAGTGTTAGAGTTGCTCATCATTTCAACAGAACCTCACAGAGCACTATGTATAGGTAGCCGATAACGCTTTGTTAGTAGCTATTTCAGAACCTGAAGTGGCTTTGTGCTTGTAAAAAAATACTTGGTCAGTCCTAATATTATCAATAAGTAATCACAGGAGGAATTGCAATGGCAGCAAAGCCGCTCACTAAGTCACAGGTAGCAGAACAGATAGCCAAAAGAGCAGACCTAACCAAAAAAGCCGCAACCGATATTCTAAATCATCTTGCCGAACTTTCATATAAGCAGGCCAAAAACTCCTTTACCATTCCCGGCATAGGTAAGCTCGTACTCGTTAAGCGCAAAGCCAGAATGGGTAGAAACCCTCAGACCGGCGAAGCAATAAAGATACCGGCAAAGAAGGTTCTCAAGTTCAGAGTTGCCAAGGCCTGTAAGGATGGTGTCTTAGGCGTAAAGAAGTAATAGAACGACGACCTCTTTTTAGACTCTGTTCGCTCTCCACGAGCTTTTCAAAACGCGCACGCAACAGAACCTATGCAGTCGTAATATATTAGAAACAGTATTATGGTCCCCCGTACTTGCGGGGGGCCATTTTTTTATCCCTCCTGCGGCTCTCGCTCCCCCCCTGATTACTAGTAAAACTCTTGAGTTTTCAACAGTTATGACGTATAGTTTCTGTATGAAATGTCCATTTTGCAGCTATATAGAAGACAAAGTGATAGATTCGCGCCTGTCTCAGGAGGGCTCTGCCACCAGACGGCGTCGTGAGTGCCTCAAGTGCCAGAAGCGGTTCACTACCTATGAACGGATCGAAGAGACCCTGCCTCTTGTTGTCAAAAAAGACGGTAGCCGCGCCAAGTACGACAGGTCCAAGATCCTCTCAGGCGTTATGAAGGCGTGCGAGAAGCGCCCGGTAAGCATGGAAGAGATCGAAAAGACGGTAGACGAGCTTGAGATGCAGCTGCTCGACTCGGGTGAGAAAGAGATACTGAGCACTGTCATCGGCCAGTCCGTTATGGATAAGCTCAAGGGGCTCGACGAGGTTGCGTACGTGCGCTTCGCTTCCGTCTACCGCGACTTCAGGGACATCAACGAATTTATGGCAGAGCTTAACGAAATGCTCACGCTCCGTAAGCGGGATCTGTAGCCGTGCCCAACCCAGCCATACTCCGCCTTGACGACCGTTTTATGCGAGAGGCGCTAAACCTCGCCAGACGCGCACGCAATAACCGCACCAGCCCAAACCCCGCAGTCGGCGCGCTCATCGTCAAGAGCGGTAAAGTTGTGGCCACAGGGTGGCATCGCCGCGCAGGTACTGCGCACGCAGAGATTGTTGCGTTCTCAGACGCTCGGGCGAACGGAATTGATACTAAAGGGGCAGTGCTCTACGTTACGCTGGAGCCGTGCAACCACACGGGCCGCACAGGGCCGTGCACAGAAGCGGTAATAGCTTCTGGTGTGAAGCGGGTTGTTGTAGGCTCGAAAGACCCTAACCCTAAGGTTGCCGGACAAGGCATAAGGGCGCTTAAAAAGGCAGGCATAGAGGTCGTAACCGGAGTGCTTAAAGAGGAGTGCCTCGCGCAGAACGTTTGGTACGTCAAGTACATTACCACCGGGCTGCCGTATGTAACGCTCAAGCTCGCCACTACGCTCGACGGCAAGATAGCCACTTCAACGGGCCAGTCGCGCTGGATAACAGGCAAAGAGGCTCGCAGATACGCACATACAATGAGAGCCGCCTCAGACGCCGTTCTGGTCGGTTCCGGCACGGCAGTGGCAGACGACCCCTCCTTGACCGTCAGGCACGTGAGGGCGCGCTCACCAATGCGTGTGCTGCTAGATACCACAATGAAGACGTCGCCGAAGAGCAGGCTCTACACAGAGGCGGGTGTCGGTGCCGGACTGGTAGTCTTTACGACAAAGAAGGCCCCGAAGAAGAGGCTAGACACAGCGCGCGCTGCGGGCGCGCGCGTGGAGGTCGTTGGGGCCACGAAAGACGGCGTCTCTATGAAGAGGGTTCTTAGGGCTCTCGGGTCGCTTGGGGTTGCGAACCTCCTCATAGAGGGCGGCGCCGGGGTTGCGGCCTCGGCCCTCAAGGCCGGGCTTGTAGACAGGGCGGCGATTATTATAGCCCCGACTTTTCTTGGCGGCGACGCGCTCTCTGGAGTTGCACCTCTGGGGCTAAAGCGGCTCGCCGGAGCCCCAGGGCTAAAGAGCATGAAGGTGCGGCGGCTAGGCCCCGATCTCTTGATCGAAGGGCCGTTGGCATAGGTTCTATCTTCTGTTTTATCTTCAGAAGAACCGGTGAAGATCCGGGCCTTAATTTAGAGGAGTTCAGCCAGTATGTTTACCGGGATAGTAGAGACGACAGGCGCTCTTAAATCTATTGAAATTAGAGGCTCATCTGCTAAAATGAGAGTAGAAACTACTCTCGACCTCTCATGTGTGAACCTCGGAGACTCCATTGCCGTGGACGGGGCCTGTGTTACGGTTATTGAGTTGGGAGTTGACTCTTTCGTGGCGGATCTCTCGAGTGAAACACTCGGTGTGACGACGCTCGGCGGATTGGCGCCGGGTGATAAAGTCAATATAGAAAGCGCACTTACGCTCGGTAAACCTCTGGGCGGCCACCTTGTGACCGGCCACGTAGATTGCGTAGGCACTCTTGTTTCAAGGGTCGAGCGCGGCGAGTTCTTAGAGATTGAGTTCAGTCTGCCGGGCGAGTTATCTGGGCAGATTGTAAAGAAGGGCTCTATAACGGTAGACGGAATAAGCCTTACGGTAGCCGCACTTACGGCTGCCGGTTTTTCTATTTCGACCATTCCGTTCACTCTTCGGCGCACTACGCTCGGAGGCAAACGGACCGGGGCCAAGGTCAATATAGAGACCGATATTATAGGAAAATATGTCGAAAAGCAGCTCGGCAAGGGTAGTACAAGCGGGGTTAGCGAGGGCTTTTTGGCCGAGCACGGCTTCATAGACTGAAAGTCCTGAGAGGCTCTGTAAGCTACCGTTTTTTAAGCTTAAATCAGACACCAGTCGTCCAGATTCGTCGGTTTTTGTCGATAGCGAATTTAGACGAATTGACGGTAAAAACAGCGAATCAGACGTAACATAGAGGGAAAAGCATGGCTATAAAGAGAATAGAAAAGGCGTTGGAGGAAATTAGAGCGGGCCGTATGGTCGTGCTCGTTGACGACGAAGACAGGGAGAACGAGGGAGACCTCTGCATGGCCGCAGAGCTGACCACGCCCGACGCGGTCAACTTCATGGCGAAGTACGGTCGCGGACTCATCTGCCTTACGCTGACCGAAGCGGATGCCGATGCGCTCGACCTGCCGCCCATGGTAGATACCAACACCGCGCCGCTTCGTACCGCCTTTACCGTCTCCATCGATTCGAGAGACGGCATAACCACCGGCATCAGTGCAGCCGATCGCGCAAAGACGATACTCGACTCAGTTGCAGACGGCGCAAAGGCCGACGATCTCGTTCGCCCCGGTCACATTTTTCCGCTCCGCGCGCGCGACGGAGGAGTGCTCGTCAGAACAGGGCAGACAGAAGGCTCGGTAGATCTTTCGCGTCTGGCGGGACTCAAATCCGCAGGGGTGATCTGTGAGATAATGAGCGACGACGGAACCATGGCTCGCATGACCGACCTTGAGGCCTTCGCCGAAGAGCACGGTCTGATGATCGTCTCCATAGCCGACATAATCGAGTACAGACTAAAACGCGATCGTCTGGTGCACCGCGCTGCCGAGGCCGCGCTGCCGACAAAGTACGGCGGAGAGTTTCGCGCCATTGCCTACACCAACGACGTCGATACGCACGAGCACCTTGCGCTCGTAAAGGGAGAGATAGACCCCGACGCCGAAGTTCTCGTTCGCGTTCACTCGGAGTGCCTCACCGGAGACGTATTAGGCTCCAACCGCTGCGACTGCGGCGATCAGTTAAAGGGTGCGATGAAGATGATAGACACCGAAGGCACGGGTGTTATAGTCTACATGCATCAGGAGGGGCGCGGCATCGGCCTCGTTAACAAGATGCGCGCGTACGAGCTTCAGGACTCGGGACTCGATACGGTAGAGGCGAACGAAAAGCTCGGCTTCAAGGCCGATCTCAGAGAGTACGGAATAGGCGCGCAGATACTGCTCGACCTCGGCGTTAAGAAGATGCGCATAATGACCAACAACCCGAAGAAGATAGTCGGCCTCGAAGGCTACGGTCTCGACGTAGTCTCGCGCGTACCGATAGAGCCAGTGCCGCATGCGCGCAACGTAGAGTATCTGAGAGTGAAGAAAGAGAAGATGGGCCATCTGCTCGGCGATCTCGATACCGTCGACAAGAAGTAATTTTTCACGCTCTCCTCTGAAGTTCTTTTGTGCCGTACTTGGCTCTTGTAACAAAGGCAACGGTAGGGGGTAACGGTTTATTGTTCTAAAGCTCTCTTTCAAGGGGCTGTTTTTCGGGATTTTCTTTTGCACCGGAGGCAACGGCTGTGAGCGGCAGACAGTTAAGAACGCTCTTCTCTAAAACTTTTATAGAAATAAACCTCTGCACCTTTTAAAGCCGCAGAGGGTGGCGGTAGAGAATTTTTTTAGTGAACAGACAAATAACAAGGAGGCTCAATGCCTAAGACTATTGAGGGAAACCTTTCAGCCAAGGGGCTGAAATTCGCAGTCGTGGTCTCTCGCTTCAACGACTTCATCTCCGAGCGGTTGCTCGGCGGCGCGGTAGATACGCTTACAAGAAGTGGCGCAGCCGACTCTGACATCAGCGTCTACAAAGTACCCGGCGCATTCGAGATGCCGACCATAGCAAAGACGATAGCCGACAAGGGCGGAGTGGACGCCATAATCTGTCTCGGCTGCGTTATACGCGGCAACACCCCGCACTTCGACTACGTTGCTAGCGAAGTCTCCAAGGGTATCGCAAAGGTCTCTTTAGATAGCGGCCTGCCGGTAAGTTTCGGAGTGATAACCACAGACAATATAGAGCAAGCCATAGAGCGCGCCGGAACAAAGAGCGGCAACAAGGGGCGCGATGCGGCTCTCTCGGCAATAGAGATGGCCAACCTGATTGGCTCTATCAAGTAGGTAATAGTTAGAAGAAGAGGGTGTTTCGCACGATGAGTTCAAGACGCAGATCAAGAGAGGTGGCGCTCCAGATGCTCTACGGAGCAGACATTGTAGATATAGCCGAACAGGGAGACCAGGGAGATGATCTCTTTATAGAGAGTGAAGAGACCATCTCGGACACGGTGCGCGAGTATGCCGAAGAAATTGCGCGCGGCACAATAGACAAGAGCGCCGAGATAGACGCGATGGTGGAGTCGTACTCCGAGAACTGGAAGGTGAAGCGTATGCCTTTGGTTGACAGGAATATTCTGCGCCTCGCCGTCTACGAGTTGCTCTACTGTCCCGACACTCCGTACAAGGTCGTAATAGACGAGGCGATAGAGCTGGCAAAGCGGTTCGGCTCCGATAAGGCGGCCCCATTTATAAACGGGGTGCTCGACAGGATTCACACAGAAGCCTCGTAGAGAAGTCTCTTGGAGAAAGCTCCTGGAGAAAGCCGTACCGATATGCTGAACAGAAAGAGTATAACAGAGTTACTCTCTGCCCTCGGTTAGAGCGCTGAGAGTTATGATTTTTTAAAATGCATTATTTGCAAAAAGGAGTAGTTGGTTGAACGTAAAACTTTTAGACCTAGACAGGCAGTACCGCAAGATTAAGAACGAAGTGATGCGAGAGGTCAAAGCTGTTTGCGACTCTCAGCACTACGTTTTAGGCCCCAACGTAAAGGCCCTCGAAGAAGAGATTGCAGCGTATTCCGGCGCTAAGTACGCCGTCGGAGTAGCGTCAGGAACCGACGCGATTCTTCTGGCGCTCATGGCCGCAGGAGTCGGCCCCGGAGATAAGGTAGTGACGACTCCGTACACCTTCTTCTCGACAGCAGGCTCTATTGCGCTCCTAGGCGCTGTTCCCGTCTTTGTAGACATTGAGCCCGACACATTCAACATAGACCCCAATGCCTTGGAGCGTCTTTTAAAGAAGAGCGCAAAGAACGTAAAGGCCGTAATGCCGGTTCACCTCTACGGCCAGTGCGCCGAGATGGATACCATCCGAAGGCTTGCCCACCGCCATAACCTGATGGTTATAGAGGATGCTGCGCAGTCGATAGGCGCACGATATAAGGGCAGGGCCGCAGGGGCGCTCGGCGACTTCGGCTGCTTTTCGTTCTATCCGACCAAGAACCTCGGCTGCTTCGGCGACGGAGGAATGGTTACGACGAATTCCAAACAGAGGGCCGAGAAGCTCCGCATGCTCAGAGGCCACGGCAGCCGCCGCAGGTACTACTACGACATAGTCGGCACCAACTCCCGTCTCGACGAAATACAAGCTGCGGTGCTGCGCGTAAAGCTTAAGTACTTAGACAGCTGGGCAGAGGGCAGGAGAAAGAACGCAGATAAGTACACCGGGCTCTTCGCTAAAGCCGGACTCGGCACTGCGCTTAAGGTTCCGGAAATCCGTGCCGAGAACGTCTCCGTCTATAATCAATACATAGTGCTTGTAAAGAAGCGCGACGCGCTCAGGAAGTACCTTGCAGCCAAGGGCGTTGGCTCCGAGATCTACTACCCGATGTCGCTTCACCAGCAGAAGTGCTTTAAAGACCTTGGGTACAAGAAGGGCGATTTCCCTGTGTCGGAGTCCGTTGCGAGACAGACCCTTGCGCTGCCAATCTATCCTGAGCTGAAACCGGCGGAACTGAAGTACGTGGTCTCGACCATAGTTGACTTCTATTCAAAATAACCGACTTCTACTCTAAGTAACCGAGCAAGAAAATCAAGTAATCAAGAAAGGTATGACCGTATGAGAGTGCTTATTACAGGAGGAGCCGGTTTTATAGGGTCGCACCTTTCCGAAAGACTTCTGAACGAAGGGCACGAGGTCATCTGCCTCGACAACTTCTTTACGGGCCGCAAAGAGAACATCGCTCATCTGCTGACGAACCCGATGTTCGAGCTTCTGCGCCACGACGTAATAGAGCCGGTGCTCGTGGAGGTGGACCGTATCTACAATCTCGCCTGTCCGGCCTCTCCGGTTCACTATCAGCACAACCCCGTTAAGACCATCAAGACGAGCGTTTCGGGTGCGCTCAACATGCTCGGGCTCGCCAAGCGTGTCGGCGCGCGCATTCTTCAGGCCTCGACCTCCGAGGTCTACGGCAACCCGCTCGTCCATCCGCAGACCGAAGAGTACTGGGGCAACGCGAACCCCATTGGCCCACGGAGTTGCTACGACGAGGGCAAGAGGTGCGCAGAGTCGCTGATGTTCGCCTACCACGCACAGAACGCAGTAGACATTAAGGTCGTCAGGATCTTCAACACCTACGGCCCGCGCATGCTTGAGCACGACGGCAGAGTGGTCTCCAACTTTATCGTTCAGGCCCTTAAGGGCGAGGACATTACCGTCTACGGCGACGGCTCCCAGACGCGCTCTTTCTGCTACATAGACGATCTTGTGAACGGGCTCGTGGCGATGATGGACTCCGAAGACTTCACCGGCCCCGTTAACCTCGGCAACCCGAACGAATTCACCGTTATGCAGCTTGCCGAAGCCGTGCTGAGGCTAACCGGCAGCAGCTCGAAGGTCATCTACAAGAACCTTCCGCAAGACGACCCGCTGCAGCGGCAGCCCGACATCTCGCTGGCCGCCAAGAAGCTCAACTGGGCTCCGACCATTGAGCTTGACGAGGGACTCGTAAAGACGATAGAGTACTTCAGTTCGAGACCGGGGCTTGGCTCTAAAGCCGGCACTTGAGTCCGTGCGGCCGCGCATAGCCCTTAATAGAACGATTCTACCACTCACTCTCTTTTCTCCTCTCCCCTCCTCTTTCTCAGATATATGCTACACTGATAAGATACAGACAGAGCGGCAGTACCGGCAGCTTATATTTTTCCTGGGTTTTTAGAACTTGTCGTATAGACGGTTGTCTAACCACCTTAAATCAAGGAGTTTTATCATGGCACATTTGGACCCTATTGCAGAGTTTAGAGAAGACCACCGTGTGGTGCGTGACGGTATACTCGATATTACAGCGGCGCTAAAGGGCAAGGACTTGGTCAAAGCGCGCGAGATACTCGGTACGCTAAACGATCTTACCGGCCCGCACTTCAGGTACGAAGAAGAGTACCTTTACCCGATGATGAAGGAGTACCTCGGCGAGTATGTAGATCAGCTGATATCTGAGCACAACAACGTTATCGAGACCGCAAAGGTCTGTTCCGAGCTCCTGGCAAAGGACGAGCTTACGGACGAAGAGAGCGCGGACGCGCAGAAGGCCGCAATGGCAATGCTCATACATGTCAGCAACTGCGACGGGCTTGCGATACTCTCGGAGCGGATAGACCAGAAAGAGCTTGATGCTCTTGGCGACCGTTTTGCTGAGGCGCGCGAAAAGGGCATAGGGCTGCTTGAGTGGGCCGACACGATAAGGAAAAGTGCATGAGTGATGGCAAGAAGGGTTTCAAGTACTGTATCTTCCTCCACTCAGGCTCGTACGACAGGGTCTATCAGGCGATAAGCATTAGTACCGTAGTGCTCGCAATGGGTGGCGAGGTTCAGATCTTTTGCAGCTACGGCGGCCTTTTAAGAATGGTCAAAGGGCGCACCGACGAGGTGATAGTAGAGGGTGAGCCGGAACCGTTCAAGGCCGAGATCGAGAAGAACCTCAACCGGGGCACGCTCGACCATATCTCCGACCTGCTGGAGACGGCGCACCGCTTCGGCGGGTTCCATATCTATGCCTGCACGGCCTCTATGGCGGTCTTGAATATTGCCAGAAACGAGCTTATCGATCTGGTCGACGCCTCAATGGGCCTCGTCTCTTTTCTAGAACTCGTTAAGGAGGCCGACAAGGTACTCTATATATAGAGCGCGCTCTATTGGCATTACCGAACCCCGTGCTTTTTCCACCCGTGCTTTTCTTGAAAGAAAAGCGCGGGTTTTTTTTCGACTCTTTTCAGCGGAACTTCATTTATGATAAATCTCGGCTCAATCTATTCTGCTTCTCTTTCTTCCTCCTCCGGCGGCGGGCTCCGCATACTCGTTACGCGGTACTGGCCGCGCGGGGTAAAGAAGGAGAGTATCGACCTCTGGTTGAAGGGGCTCGGCACAGAGAAGGGGCTGATTGCCGAGTGGAAAGCGGGCGGCCTCGATTGGGACGATTTTTCCAGGAGATATTTAAGCGGCCTTGAGTCAGACGAAGCGAAGAGCGCGCTAGCTATCCTTCGAGACGCCATAAAAGGGGCCGGAGAGGAGCCCGTAACGCTCCTTTGTACCTGCAAAGAGGGCGAGCAGTGCCATAGAGAACTGTTAAAGAGAGTGCTTGAGGGGTAGGGGGGACGACTCTCTCAAGTCACCCTTGCGGCACGTTCATGAGTACTTCCTGTACTACGCATTTTATAACCACACCCCAATACACAACAGCCGTGTAGGTTGGGTAGCGCGAAGCAAAACCCAACATCTTTTAGCCGTTGACCGCCATTAAGTTGTTGAGTTCATCTGCCCGTGCAACCCAACAAAATTCGCCCCATTGTTTTCTGTTTACTCATCTACTAAATTTGGTTCCTGTGCTGGGTATGAATAAAGACGTTAGGTTTCGTACCTCTACCCAACCTACAGAAGCTAAAACAAACGGTGTCCACTGCCCACCCTACAAAAGCCACACCCGCCCCCCCATCAACTCACCAATCAACCTGTTCGGTTTCTAAATCCACATACTTAGTCTCTCTTTTAAGATATAATATTATGACAAGGAGACGGATGAAAGCAGTTCTATTTACAGAGTACGGCCCGCCGGAAGTTCTTCGGGTAGAAGAGGTCGAAAAGCCTGTGCCGGGTGAGGGTCAGGTACTGGTAAAGGTATCTGCGACGACTGTAAACAGAACCGACTGCGCAACCGTTAGGGCCAAACCGTTCTTTATGCGCCTTGCAACAGGGCTCTTCAGGCCGAAAAAAACGATACCCGGAACCGAGTTTGCCGGCAGGGTTGAGGCCGTTGGTGCGGGGGTGACGGAGTTAAAGCCGGGTGACAGGGTCTTCGGCTTTGACGACAGAGGCCTAGGGGCGCATGCAGAGTATGCGGTGGTAGACGAGGAGAATGCGGTAACGGTACCCGAAGGCATGACCGATGAGCAGGCTGCGCCGAGTACCGAAGGCGCGCATTATGCATACAACTTTATAAACAAGGTAGAGCTGAAAGCGGGGGATACTGTTCTCGTTAACGGCGCAACAGGTGCTATCGGCTCGGCGGCGGTACAGCTCCTGAAGCACTTCGAGGCTACTGTTACGGCAGTCTGCGCTACGAAAGATATCGAACTGGTAAGGTCGTTGGGGGCAGACAGGGTTATAGACTATACTGTAGAGGACTTTACTGAGGATGACCGGAGCTACTCTTTTGTCTTCGATACCGTAGGTAAGAGCTCCTTCTTTAGATGCCGCCGGTTACTACTACCCGGTGGGGTTTACCTCTCTTCGGATTTAGGCTACATGGCCCAGAACATCTACCTGCCGCTCATAACGGCTGTTATAAGACCGGTACTCGGAAATAGGAAGACGCTCTTTCCAATGCCAGTAGATAGAAGAGCGAGCATACTACTTGTCAGAAAGCTGATAGAAGAGGGCAGGTTCAGAGCGGTGATAGATAGAACGTACCGGTTTGAAGAGATTGTCGAGGCGTACAGGTACGTTGAAAAGGGTGAAAAGACAGGGAATGTAGTGATCATTGTTGCGCACCAGAACGAAACCCGACAAAGCAGGCAAGACTCATGAAAGCCGTTCTATTTACAGAGTACGGCCCGCCGGAAGTTCTTCGGATAGAAGAGGTCGAAAAGCCTGTTCCAAAGGAGAATGAAGTTCTGGTGAAGGTGCATGCCGCGTCGATAAACTCGTGGGACTGGGAACTTCTGCGGGGCACGCCCTTCGTCAACCGCCTGGTCTTCGGTCTCTTAAGGCCTAAGAAGATAAATATACTCGGCTGCGACATTGCAGGGCGCGTTGAAGCGGTCGGCGAAGGCGTAAAGCGGTTTACTCCGAGGGACACGGTCTTCGGAGACACCTCTGCGTGCGGTTGGGGAGGTTTTGCTGAGTATGTCTGTGCTGAAGAAGGGGCGCTTGCATTAAAACCGGCCGGCATGGCCTTCGATCAAGCGGCTGCGATACCCCAGGCAGCACTCCTCGCCTTGCAGGGTCTTAGTAATAGAAGACCCGTTCAGCCGGGACAGAAGGTGCTCATCAATGGCGCTGGCGGCGGAGCTGGTACCTTTGCCGTGCAGATCGCCAAGTCGTTCGGAGCAGAAGTGACCGGTGTCGACAGCGCGTGTAAGCTTGAGACCATGCGCTCGGTTGGCGCAGAGCATGTCATAGATTACGCTGTAGTGGATTTCACGCGGAGTGGTCTGCGTTACGACCTGATACTAGACTTTATGGGATTTCACCCTTTCTTAGACTACAGGCGGGCGTTAGCTCCAGACGGGATTTACGTCATGGCCGGAGGCTCCACCTCTTTAGCCAACAAAACCATACTGCTCGGTCCGTTAATCTCGATGACCGGAAGAAAGAAGATGGGTATCCTGATGCATAAATCGAACGTGGGGATCGAGACCGTAAAAGAGCTTTTCGAGGCCGCTAAAGTCGTACCCATCATAGACAGACATTACCCATTGAGCGAGGTTCCTGCTGCGCTCAGCTATTTCGGCGAAGGGAATACTTTAGGAAAGATTGTAATAACCGTCACGGAGTAGAACGGAGAGTAAAAGCCGATAATAGGCCTGAAATAACAGAAGGGATAGAGGCAGTGCCTCTATCCCTTTATCTATTTAGAAGTAAAACGGCAAGCCGTCCACTGCGGCTTACTTCTTGACCGTCACCTTGTTCTTGCCGCTCTCTTTAGAGTCGTACATGCCACGGTCTGCCTCTCTGATAAGGGTGTCTCTTGCGCTGGTGGCGGTGACCTTCTTGGTGCCGTGCTTTACAGAGGCCACTCCGATGGAGGCGGTTATCTGCCCTGCAAGTCTTATCGCTGTCTTCATTCCCCTGAAGCGCCGTTTTAAGAATACGAACTCTTCTATCGATTTTCTCAGGTGCTCGGCATACCTCGCAGCCGTTTCGGAGTTGGCTCCGGGTAGTATGCAGACGAACTCGTCGCCGCCGTAGCGGGTTGCAATTACGACAAAGCCCTTGAGTCCGCTGCCGAGTATTACGCCCATCTCCGAGAGCAGTCTGCTTCCGGCCAGATGGCCGTAGGTGTCGTTCACCTGCTTGAAGTTGTCGAGGTCTAGAAAGACGAGGCTCAGCTCGCTCTTCTTCTTAAGCGATTTGGTTACCTCTTGAGTTATCGCGTCGTAGAAGTACCGGTCGTTGTAGAGCCCGGTGAGGTTGTCTCTTATAGAGAGTTCGGCAAAGCGTCTTGCGTCGAGCGAGTTCTGGAGCAGCGTAGAGGTGTGTTCCGCGAAGATCTTCAGAAGCGTAAGGTCGTCGTTGTTGTAATCGATCTGGTCGAGCCTGTTGATAAGCTCTATGACGCCTATGGCCACTTTGTTTATCCTGATCGGCGCGCAGATAATGGACTTTGTTTCGAACTGCGTCTTCTTGTCTATCGCGGCGTAGAAGTTTACGTCCTCCTTCGCCTTCTTGCTGATGTACGGTTTGCCCGAAGCGTAGACCTTGCCGACTATGCCGGTCTCGGCGGGTATTGCAGTGCCAACGAGCTTTGTAGAGCCTTTGCCGAAGCAGGCGACGAAGTAGAGGAGGTTGCTTCGGTCTTTGCCGTGCTTTACCGTGGGGTCGTCGAAGAGTATCGAGCCGGACTCGGAGGGCACGAACTGGTTGGCCCAGACGAGTATATTCTTCAGCATCGCTTTTGTGTCTACATGGTGCACGCGCGTATACTCGCGCTTCTTCCGCTCCAGTATGGTGTCGATTATCGACTTGTTGGCTATATTTATTCGTACATTAGAAATAGTGCGGCTCCGGTGGTTATGCTTGTTATCTTATACTCAATATTATCGGATGAAGTACAGATAACAGTAACCATTTCTTTAGATGAAGGTAACGTCCATTATGTGGGTCGAGCACGATATGCAGGGGTCGTAAGCCCTTACGAGCGTCTCTACCGCACGCTGTATTTCCTCTTTCGGCCTGTCCAGTATGGTCGGCACAAAGTGCCTCATATCTTCCTCGATAGAGTGGGTGTTGGTGGCGGTCGGTATCACGCAGTTGGCCTCTGTGATGATGCCCTTTTTGTCTACCGTGTAGTCGTGAAAGAGCGTGCCGCGCGGCGCCTCTACTATGCCAACCCCGCGCCCATAACTTTTCGGTTTCTTTAAGGGCTCCTTCTTCAAGCCTTTTTCGAGTCCAATATCTATGAGTGAAACGGCCTCTTCAAAGAGGTGAAAGCACTCTATGAGTTGCGCTATATTGTTCAGGAAAGGGTTCTC
>JADFVP010000053.1 GCA_015222595.1 Pseudomonadota bacterium | reverse complement strand
GGTGGAAGAGAGCAGGAGTAACTCAACTGCTCTCTTCGACTCTGTTTCGCCCCTGTTCCTTTGCCCGGTAGAGCGCCTTGTCGGCCATGTCTATCACTAGAGAGACACTGCTCGTTCTCGTCGGAACTACGGACGCAACTCCGAGACTGATAGTGACGTACTCCGAGGCGGTAGAGGCCGAGTGTGCCAGCTCCAGCGCCTCGACATTGGCGCGTATCTTCTGTGCGGCAAACCTCGTGCCCTTAATATCCGTACCCGGCAAGAGCACCACAAACTCTTCGCCGCCGTACCGGGCCACAATGTCGGCGGTTCTCTTTAAAGAGCCCTTGATCCTTTCGGCAACGAGCTTCAGGCACTCGTCTCCTAGTATGTGGCCGTAGGTGTCGTTGTAGAGCTTAAAGAAATCTATATCTATAAAGATCAGACCGAACGGCAGCTGTTCGCGCATTGCCATTGCGTGCAGCCTTGCAACAGAGTCGTCGAAACTCCTGCGGTTCTCCACACCCGTAAGCCCGTCCACAAGCGATTGGCGCTTGAGCCTGGCATTCGCCTCCGCAAGCTCCTCTGTCAGTACCTCAAGCCTCTCGGCCTGAATCCTGCGCCTGTCGACCTCTCTTTTAAATTCCAGCGCCGAATTTACTCGCGCAATAAACTCGACCTTCTTGGGCGGCTTGCGCAGATAATCCGACGCCCCGGCCTCGAACGCCTCCTCAAGGGTTGCATCATCATCGGAGGCCGTCAGCATTATTATCGGAATATCGACCAGGCACTCTACAGCCTTTATTCGCCTGCACGCCTCTATGCCTGAGTCTCCGGGCATTACCTCGTCCATCAGTATGAGATTTAGAAGGTGTACGGTATCGTCGGAAACCCCAGAAGTCCCATCTACGCCGAGCAGTTTATACGCCTCTTCCGCTGTATTGGCAAACTGGAGGTCTTGATAACCGTTCTTGTTGAGCAGCCTCTCGATAAGCCGACGGAACTCTTCGGAGTCATCTACTATAAGTATACTCATCTACCTCTTATCGGTCGAGTGGTGACCCTGCAAACGGCACAGTAGCTGTACGCTGCTTCCTAATTCGCTGAGATAAAAACCGGACTGCCGCCTGTGCTTGCTGAAAATAATTGAGCAACGGTAGCTGCTCTACGGCTTGTGTGTTGGCTGAACTGACTTATATGAAGTATATCGGATAAGAGGAACGATGCAACATGAAAGGACGAACGCTTTTGAGTTACGGCAGGGAGCCTCGCTTACTATTGCCCGGCGCCCCTGATGCTCTTTAAGACCTCCTCAGCGGCGTCTGCAACAGCTACGAGCCGCACCTCCCCTGTGCCTCTATCCTTGAACTCGACGTTGCCCTCTTTAAGGTTCCGATCTCCGAGAGTAACGCGAAGCGGAATTCCTATCAGGTCGGCATCCTTGAACTTGACTCCGGCCCGCTCTTTGCGGTCGTCTATAAGACAGTCGAGCCCGGCCTCGGTCAGCTCGGTATACAGTTCGAAGGCCGCCTTGCGCACCTCTAAGTCCGCTATCTTTATAGGAAGTATCTCTACATCGAAAGGAGAAAGGGGCGCAGGCCAGACTATTCCGGCCTCGTCGTGATTTTGCTCGATGGCCGCAGCGGCAACCCTGCCTACCCCGATGCCGTAGCAGCCCATTATCATCGGCTGCGCCTTACCGTTCTCATCTAGAAAGTTCGCGCCCATGGAGACCGAATACTTTGTGCCGAGCTTGAAGATATGGCCTACCTCTATGCCGCGACAGACGCTGAGGGTTCCGGCGCATCTGGGGCAGCCGTCGCCTTCGGCGCCGTTTCTCAAGTCCCCGTACTCGGCCTCAAAGTCGCGCCCCTGATTAACGTTCAGCAGATGGGTGTTGGCCTCGTTGGCTCCGGCCACAGAGTCGACCATGCCGCGTATCGCGTGGTCGGCTACTATCCTGATCTTAAGCCCGACCGGGCCTGCAAAACCTACAGGGGCCCCTGTTATCTCCTCTACGGTCTTGTCGTCGGCAAGCTCGACGAACTCGGCACCCAAAACTCTCTTGAGCTTAAGCTCGTTCAACTCGGCGTCTCCGCGTACAAGCGCGGCAACTGGTCCGGCGTCGGTATTGTAGATAAGGGTCTTTATCAGCGTCTCTTTAGAGACATCTAAAAATACGCTGACCTCCTCTATGCACTTTACGCCCGGCGTAGTGACGGTATCGACCTCATTCGTGCTTGCGTCCTCGCCGGACTCTTTAGCCTCGTACGGCCTTATCTCGGCGCGTTCGAGGTTCGCCGCGTACTTGCAGGTATCGCATACGGCTATCGCGTCCTCTCCGGTATCGGCCATGACCATGAACTCATGAGAGAAGTTGCCGCCGATGTTGCCGGCATCGGCCTCGACGGCTCTGAAGGTAAGGCCGCAGCGTTCGAAGATACGCGAGTAGGTGTCGCGCATCTTTACATACTCCTCTTCCGCGCTCTCATCCGTTGCATGAAAAGAGTAGGCGTCCTTCATTATGAACTCGCGCCCGCGCATAAGGCCGAAGCGTGGCCGTATCTCGTCGCGAAACTTTCCCTGTATCTGGTAGAGGTTCAGAGGGAGCCCCTTGTAGGACTTTACGTCGCGCCTGACGATGTCCGTTACGGCCTCTTCGTGCGTGGGGCCGAGACAGAAGTCGCGCCCGTGTCTGTCCTTGAGTCTCAGGAGTTCAGCCCCGTACTCTTCCCACCTGCCGGACTCGCTCCACAACTCGGCCGGAAGCACGGTAGGCATAAGTATCTCTTGAGCGCCCGACCGGTTCATCTCTTCGCGGATGATCTTCTCTACATTTCGGATAACGCGAACCCCAAGCGGCAGCAGGTCGTAGATGCCTGCGGCAACCTTTCGTATCATACCGGCGCGCACCATCAGTTTCTGGCTTATAACGTCGGCATCTGCCGGGGTCTCTTTCAATGTAGGAAGCAGCATGGTGGAAAAACGCATCTATTCTCTCCTGTATCTCCCGATACTTACTTTTATGAATTGAAGTAACTCTCTATAGGTTCTCGTCGTAGACCAGTATCTCAGAGCCCTTGCGGAGCCCTTCGAGCCAGTCGCCCAATACCCGGTCGTCCTTCTCGGATTTGAGCGCAGAGCGCATTCTTCCGGCAAATTCAGGATTGTCGAGCCGCTCGGTAGAAGGCTCCTTCAAATCCGTTAAGGTCAATACGTAAAACGTTCCGTTCGACTCAAGAACAGTCTCGTAAACGGGCGCGTCCAGAGTAAGCGTAAAGAGCCCGCCGTTCTCGGCAATTACTGCGCCTATTGTCGGCACAACAGTCTCTCTCTTTCCGAAGAGCCCGGTCTGTTCGACTCTGCCCATTCCGTCTACCTTGACAGTATCGAACCCGCTTCCGCCCTTTAGCGCACTCAGGAACTCTTCGGCCTTGGTGGAGGCCTCGTACCGCGTCTTCGTCTCTACGAGGGCGCTCTTTACGGCTCTGGAGATCTCCGTATACCCCGGCACATGCGGCTCAACGCGTTCGAGCACCTTAAGGATATAGATCCCGGTCTCCGTCTCTATGGCCTTGGACGCCTCGCCGGAGTTCATGGTAAAGGCCACGCCTCTTAGCGTCTCATTGGCGAGCAATTCCGTTGAAGGGTCATTTGCGGCAAAGAGCGGTGTTACGCCCCATCTCACTTCCGGCAGAGGCGAAACAACGGCGCGAAGCGCGGCCTCGTCGGCGGCGTCCATGAACGGAACTTCAAGGGCGCGAACAAGTTCGTCGGCCTTCGACCGAGCTTTGAGCCGCGTAAGCTCTCTCTTTATCTCAGGGGTAACAACCTCTATCTCCTCGACTCCGGCATCTTTCTTATCGAGAAGCTGTATTATATGGAAGCCGAACGGGCTCTCGACCAGTTCGCTGATCTCGTCCTTTGCGAGCGTAAAGGCCGCTCCCTCGAACTGCTTTACCATAACGCCCCTTGCAAACCACCCGAGGTCTCCTCCCTTGGAAGAGGAGCCCGGATCTTCGGAGTACCTTATGGCAAGCCCCTTGAAGTTCTCGCCCTTCTTGAGTCTCTTCAGAATTCCGGCCGCCTTGCGCTTCGCCTCCTCCTTTGAGGCCTCTGTATCTGCGGCAGTAAGGTCGGGACGAACAAGTATATGGCGCGCCTTGACCTTCGCCGGTACGGCAAAGCTCTGAAGGTTCCTGTCGTAGTAGTCTTGAATATCTTTGGCCGTTATCGTGACCGAGTCCCTTATGTCGTTATAGTCGACATTGGCATAGAAGGCCTTAACCTTTAACGGGGCTGTAAAGCGCTCTGCATTGGTCTCAAGATACTTTCCTGCCTCTTCGTCCGTCACCTCAACTGTAGCCTTAAAGTGAGCAGGGTCGAAGCCGACGAACTTGAGGTCTATCTCTCTGAACTCGTGCATATAGGCTGTGCGCATCTCTTCGTCGCTAATGAGAATATTGGCCGTAACCGATTCTCTTACCTTCTGGGAGACTATGTCGTCGCCTATGGTCTCCTCGAACGGTCCGGGCTTCAGGCGGTTGGCGCCAAGCACCTTTATGTACTGCTCCTTATTGAAGACGCCGTCTACGTGAAAGGCGGAGATTGAGCCGATCTGGGCCTGAACCTCCTCTAACGTAGCCGTAATGCCTAGATCCTTTGCCGCCTTTAGAGCCACTGCCCTGTTAATAAGAATATCGAGGGTAAGGTACTTGAGGTTCATCTCCTCGGCCATCTCAGGCGTAAAGGCCGCCTTGAACGTATTCTTGTAGTAATCGACCTGCCTCTGGTAGAGTTCCATATAATCTTCTATCATTACCGGCTCACCGTCTATCGTGGCCACTACCTGCCCGTCGAGCTTATTGCCCCCCGGAGTAGCCCCCCAGAAGACGAAGACCAGGATAATGGCTCCGAAGATTAAGAGCACAGTAAGAGATTTTGTCTTGTTCCTTATAAACTCGAGCATACGAACTCCTTTTCAGATACCTTATATTGTGTCTAATGTCACATATTCTAATTCCAGTTTCGGGCTACCATGGTAATGAATTTTCGATGTAAATTCAACTTATTTTATGCTATTTTACACTTGTAAAGCCAGTAACCAATCTGTTAGTATCTGACAAACTTAGCAATATTAATCAATATCATAAAAGGACTAAATACAATATGTTCAACCGCCTACTCGGAATGTTCTCCAACGACCTCGCTATAGACCTCGGCACGGCCAGTACTCTTATATATGTTAAGGGCAAAGGAATAGTCTCTAACGAACCCTCTGTCGTTGCGGTAAAAAAAGACGGACGCGGCAGGCGGGTGCTTGCGGTCGGCAGAGAGGCAAAGGCGATGCTCGGAAAGACTCCGGGAAACATTGCAGCTATCCGACCTCTAAAAGACGGAGTAATCGCCGACTTCGAGATAACCGAAGAGATGCTCAAGTACTTTATTACAAAGGTACACAACAGACGGCTCCTGGTCAGACCGAGGATCATAGTCGGCGTGCCTTCGGGAATAACGCAGGTTGAGAAGCGGGCCGTTAAAGAGTCCGCCTACTCGGCAGGTGCCGCAGAGGTCTACCTTATAGAAGAGCCGATGGCCGCCGCTATTGGAGCTGGCCTTCCGATCACCGAGCCTTCTGGAAACATGATAGTAGACATCGGAGGAGGCACCTCGGAGATAGCCGTAATATCTCTGGCCGGAATAGTCGTCGCCAAGTCGATAAGGATCGGCGGCGACAAGCTCGACGAAGTGATCGTGCAATACATCAAGAGAAAGTACAACCTCTCTATCGGAACGGGAGTCGCCGAGAACATAAAGAAGGAGCTTGGCCTGCCGATGCCGCAGGACGCTGACAAGACCTTCGAGATCAAGGGCTCTAACCTCATTACCGGCATACCGACTACGCTTGAAATAGAGGCCGGAGAGATACGCGAGGCCCTTAACGAGCCGATAAACGCGCTTACCGATGCCATTAAGCACGTACTTGAGACCACGCCTCCCGAACTCGCCGCAGACCTTGTAGACAAGGGCATAGTGCTGGCCGGTGGCGGGGCGCTCATAAAGAACCTCGACGTGGTTATAAGGGAAGAGACACAGCTGCCCGTTACCATTGCCGACGACCCGCTTACCTGCGTGGTCAAGGGCGCCGGCAAGGTGCTCGACGAGATAAAGCTGATAAAAGAAGTTACCATACCGAACTAACCGTAATTTTTAACCGGACCCCTACTATACAGAGTGCTTAACAACAACCTTATAGACAAGAACAGAACGCGGACGTACTTGAGGCGGCACAAGATCGTGATCGCCTCGGCGCTCCTCTTGCTCTTCTCTCTCCACCTCGCCCTTACCGACAACAGAGGGGCCGAACGCGGCATTGTGGTCAAAGAGGTCATCTCTATTGCCATCTCTCCTATACAGAACGCCATACTCGGCACCTACGGGGCCATAACGGACGTTCTTGGCAACTACATACTTCTCGTTAACCTCAAGTCGAACAACGACTCTTTGAACGAAACGGTTACGCAGCTCAAGGCCGAGAACAACACTCTTAAAGAGGAGATCGGGCTCAACAGCCGCCTGAAAGAGGTGCTTGAGTATAAAGAGAGCGTGCCGTTCGAGACGATTGCCGCAACAATACTCGGCTTCAACATGGACCGGTGGACACGGACCGTAACCATAGACAAGGGCAAGAGCGACGGCATAGTAAAGGATATGGCGGTAATCACGCCGCTCGGTGTCATAGGCAGGGTAATAGAGGCCGGCCCCCACTCCTCAATGGTGCTCCTCAACACGGATCTTCGCTCCAACATAGAGGCGATAGTACAGAGAACGAGAGTAAAGGGCGTAATAGAGGGCAACGGCAAGGACAGGCTGAGGTTGAAGTACGTTCTTCAGCTCGACGACGTGCTCCTTGGCGATCACATAGTGACGTCGGGCTTTTCAGGTCTCTTTCCGAAAGGGCTCGTTCTTGGCGAAGTGGTCAAGGTAGAGAAGGGCAAGGACAACTTCTTTAAAGAGATAGAGGTGCTGCCAAAGGTCGACTACTCAAGGCTCGAAGAGGTACTGTTAGTTAAAGGAACCGGCATAAAGGCAGCAGCAGACGAGACTGCCACCCCGGCGTCCGCGCCAACTCCTGCGTCCGTACCCGCTCAAGCGAGCGTACCCGCGCTTTCGCCTACACCTACACCTATAATAGATTAGCCGCACAATGAGAGACTTCCTTATATTCATCCCCGTCACCGTGCTCTACCTCGTGCTCAAAAGCACAATCTTCATCTCTATCCCCATACCCGACCTGCCGCTCATCATAGTGCTCTTTATCGCCTACAACAGAGCCTCCGTAGAGGGCGTAGTGCTCGGCTTTATAATGGGTTACTTGGAAGACGCCTTTACGGGCGGCATCTTCGGCTCCACCTCCTTTGCGCTCATGGTGGTCTTTATCACTGTATACTTTCTCTCCAAAAGGGTCACCTTCTCAACGCCCTTTATCCGCGCTGTTGCCGCCGGGCTCTTAACGCTTCTAAAGGGGCTCCTCATCTACATAGTGCTCCGCCTTACAAATTTCGACGCGCCGTTTCTCGGCTCGATACTTATAGCCGCAGTGGTTACCGGGGCCTTCGCTCCGGCTATAATCCTGCTCCTTGGCAGAGTTTCCGGCACAGCAGACCCGCATACGCTTGAGAGGTAAACGGCCTTGAGCGACTACTTCGACGATAAAGACCCAAGAGAACTGAAGCAACGGATCCTCTACGTCACGATACTGGTCGTTATTCTCTTCTCCGGCCTCGCAATCCGGTTCTGGTCTCTCCAGGCCCTGCACGGCACTCACTTCAAGGAACTTTCCGAGAACAACCGCATACGCACGCTTAAGTCCGTAGCACCGCGCGGAATTATCTACGACCGCACCGGGGCCAAGCTCGCCGACAACCGCCCCGGATTCGACCTCTACATAGTCCCGGAGGACGTAACGGACTGGAGCGCTACGAAGAAGCTGCTCGGCAACCTGATAGCGCTCGACGCCAAGAGCATAGACAAAAAGCTGGAGAAAGCGAAGGCGAGGCCGAAGTTCCAGCCGATCAGGCTGAAAGAAGATCTCTCGTGGGAGGAGACCGTAAAGGTCGAGAGCTACAAGTTCGAGATAGAAGGCATCTTCTTAGAGGTCGCGCCAAAAAGGCAGTACCTCTATAATGAGTCTATCGCCCATGTGCTCGGCTACTTAGGCGAGGTGAACGAACGGGAACTGAAGAGGCTGAAGGAGAAGGGCTACACGAGCGGAGACCTCATTGGCCGATACGGCCTTGAGAAGAGCTACGAGACTGAACTCAAGGGCAAGAGCGGAATAAAGGAGGTAGAGGTAGATGCCGTCGGGCGCAAGATCAAGGTGGTAAACTGGTCGCCCCCCTACCCCGGCAACGACCTCGCCCTTACCATAGACCTTAAGACCCAGCAGGCGGCATGGGAGGCGATGAAAGAGGTCGCAGGCGCGGCAATTGCCATAGAGCCCTCTTCGGGGCGCGTGCTCGCCATGCTTTCGACCCCGTCCTTCGACCCGAACCTCTTAAGCTCCGGCATAACCAACGAGCAGTGGAAAGAGCTGATAGAGAACCCGCTCGACATACTTACCAACAGGGCCATACAGGGGCAGTACCCGCCTGCTTCGACCTTCAAGCCGCTCCATGCCATTGCCGCATTAGAAGAGGGCGAGCTTACGCCGGAGACCATTATCCACTCAGGGCCCTCTTTCTGGTTCGGCGGGCGCGAGTACCGCGACTGGAAGGGCGGAGGCCACGGAAAGATAAATGTACACCGTGCCATTGTCGAGTCATCAGATACATTCTTCTACCAGGTGGCGCTAAAGCTCGGCATAGACCGGCTGGCAAAGTACTCCAAGAAGTTCGGGCTCGGCAAGAAGACCGGCATAAAACTACAGAACGAAAAGGCGGGGCTCGTGCCTAGCGTCGCATGGAAGAGCAAGACGTACAAAAAGAAGTGGTACACGGGCGAGACCATAAGCGCCGGGGTCGGACAGGGCTACTTTCTCTCAACCCCGTTGCAGCTGATAAACGTCTACGCGGCCATAGCCAACTCCGGCACGCTCTACAGGCCGCAGCTCGTCGAAGAGGTGCTCTCGCCTACCGGAAAGAACATAAAGAACTTTATACCGGAAGTGCTGGCAATGACAGAGACCTCGCCGGAGACCTTTGAAAGGGTGCGGCGCGCACTCCTTGGAGTTGTCGAAGAGGAGGGCGGCACTGCGCGCTCGCTCAGGTGGGCAAAGCTCGGCATTGCCGGAAAGACCGGAACCGCGCAGGTGGCGAAACTCGGCAAGATAAGACCGGAGAAGCTAGAAGACGTTCCTTACAGGCTCCGCGACCATGCGTGGTTCGCAGGCTTTGCCCCGTATGACAATCCAAAGATAGTGGTTGTGGTTTTAGTGGAGCACGGCGGCTTCGGTTCGGCTGCAGCGGCCCCTGTGGCGCGCAAAATCTTCAAGGCTTATCTAGACCAGCTAAAACCTGACGATACGAAAAAGAAGCAGTAACAGGCGCGGGTAAAAGCCTGAAAACTGCGGTCTTGTAAATAGAGGCCGTACCTGAGAGACTTGTTAGCATCAGAAACTGACCGGCTGCATTTAACAGATGAGGTTTTATTTTCAGATGATAGACCGCCGACTACTGACGCATTTCGACTGGATAACGCTGCTCATCACCATTGCGCTCGCAGCGGCCGGGTTTGCCACTATCTACTCGGCAACCTTTACCGGTAGCTCGTCCATCTACCAGAAAGAGCTGTACTGGCTGATAATCGGCTCGGTCTTTCTTCTCCTCACAATTGCGATCAACTACTCTATCTTCGAGCGTCTCGCCTATCCGATCTATGGCGGTGCGCTTGTTCTTCTTATCGCCGTGCTTCTCTTTGGCAGAGCCACGGGCGGGGCCACCCGGTGGCTCGACCTCGGCATCATCTCCTTTCAGCCTTCGGAGATAGCAAAACTGGCGCTTATAATCGCCCTTGCCAAGTACTTCAGCACAAGAAGTATTCCGCCGCGCGGCCTCGGCCTAAAGGAGCTTGCCCCGCCGTTCGTTCTTATGATCGTACCCTTTGCGCTTATCGCCAAAGAGCCCGACCTCGGCACAGCGCTCATTACATGGATGATCTTCTGGACAATGGTCTTGACCATAAAGGTGCGCCGCCGCATAATTGCCGGAATCGTTATCCTCGTCTGCGCCTTTATTCCGATTGCGTGGATGGGGCTAAAGGGTTACCAGAAGGCCCGTCTCACGGGATTTATCAGACCGGAGACCGATCCGCTCGGAGCGGGCTACCATCTGATTCAGTCAAAGATTGCAATAGGTTCCGGCGGTTACTTCGGTAAGGGCTTTACTATGGGAACTCAGGGCAAGCTCATGTTTCTGCCAGAGCAGCACACGGACTTCATCTTCTCGGTCTTAGCCGAAGAGTGGGGCCTTGCAGGCTCTCTCATAGTGCTCGTACTCTTCCTGGGGCTCATCCTGAGGGGGCTGAGCACTGCGGAGAGTTCCAAGGACAAGTTCGGTTTTCTTGTAGCTCTTGGCATCTCTGCCATGCTCTTCTGGCACATGATCTTCAACCTCGGCATGGTCTCGGGCCTGCTGCCGGTGGTCGGCGTTCCACTGCCCTTTATCTCTTACGGCGGCTCCTTTCTAGTAACCTCTATGATAGCCGTAGGCTT